>CAMFSS010000006.1 GCA_945983195.1 uncultured Prevotellaceae bacterium
AAGTCTGGTGGTAATTGGTCCGCAGGGCGAAGTGAAACCCGGCTGCCAAGTGAAATAAGAATTTTCGGAATAGTCGGACGGGTCGGACTTGTCAGACCGGTCGGATAAATACTCCAAACATATAACCAAAATGATATATCCTGCACCGCTAAAGAAAGGCGACAAGATAGCGATAATATCTCCGGCAAGCCACATCAGGCATGAATATGTCGATGCGGCTTGCCGCATTATTGCCCAGTGGGGCTATGAGCCTGTGGTGAGCAAGCATTGCAAGGGTGCTGTGGGCACTTATAGCGGCACAATTGAGGAGCGTCTTGCCGACCTCACCGCTGCTCTCACCGACACATCGGTGCGTGCCATTCTATGTAGTCGTGGAGGCTACGGTGTGGTGCATCTGCTCGACCGCATCAATCCTGAATTAATCCGCAGCAACCCCAAGTGGGTGATAGGCTTCAGCGACATATCGGCTATGCATGCAGCCATGCATCGCTGCGGCATTGCAAGCGTACACTCGCCCATGACCAAGCAATTTGCAGTGCGAGGTGCCGATGACGAGTGCGTTGCGGCACTGCGCGACATTCTCGAAGGGCATTTGCCCGTTTTGTGGGTGCTGGGGCTCCCTTTCTTCCGACCGGGCACTGCCTCCGGCGAGCTGTTTGGGGGCAATCTTGCCGTGCTGTGCGGCTTGCAAGGCTCGGAGTGGGATATTTTTGCACCCGACAAGATACTTTTCATTGAGGACGTGGGTGAAGCCGTGTATCGCGTGGAGCGAATGCTCTACAATCTGCGTCTGCGCGGCATTCTCGGGCAGCTAAGAGGCCTTATAGTGGGACGATTTACTGAATACGCCTGCCCCGACGGCAACGGCGACACGATGGAAACGATGGTGCGTCGCATGGTGGAGCCATACGGCTATCCTGTAGCATTCGATTTCCCTGTGGGTCACATCGACCGCAACCTCCCCCTCGTAGAAGGCAGCACGGCAACCCTCACCGTCACCCCCACCACGACCACCCTCACACAAAAGTGAATAATGCAATCACTTTTCGCGATATTTGAAAGATAAGGCTTGATTTTGTGGGGCGTGAGTGGGAAATTTCGGGGATTATGTGTATCTTTGTAGCCAAAATTTATATATATTGCCGAGAATATGAGCATTTTAGAATTAAGCGAACAAGAAATCGTAAGAAGAAACAGCCTCGCCGAGATGCGCAAGTTGGGCATTGACCCCTATCCTGCTGCTGAGTATGTGGTGACAGGCTACACCGATGAGATAAAGGAGAATTTCAAGGACGATGCTCCGGTGCGCCATGTGAGCATAGCCGGACGCATCATGAGCCGCCGCATCATGGGCAAGGCTTCATTTATGGAGCTGAAGGACTCGCGCGGCAGAATACAAGTTTACATAAGCCGCGATGACCTTTGCCCCGGTGAGGACAAAGACCAATATAACGTGCTTTTCAAGAAGCTGCTCGATATGGGTGACTTCGTGGGAGTGGAGGGATTCGTGTTCCGCACACAGATGGGCGAAATCACCGTTCACGCCGAGAAGCTCACTGTGCTCAGCAAGTCGCTTCGTCCGCTGCCTGTGGTGAAGATGAAGGACGGCGTAACATACGACGCATTCAGCGACCCGGAGCTGCGCTTCCGCCAACGCTATGTTGACCTCATCGTTAACGATGGCGTAAAAGAAACATTCCTTCAGCGTGCCACAGTGCTTCGCACACTGCGCCGTGTGCTCGACGATGCCGGCTACACTGAGGTAGAGACACCCACACTCCAGGCTATTGCCGGTGGAGCAAGCGCACGCCCATTCATCACCCACTTCAATGCTCTCGACATCGACATGTATATGCGCATTGCCACTGAGCTTTACCTGAAGCGACTCATCGTTGGCGGCTTTGAGGGTGTGTATGAAATAGGAAAGAACTTCCGCAACGAGGGTATGGACCGCAACCACAACCCTGAGTTCACTTGCATGGAGCTTTATGTGCAGTACAAGGACTACAACTGGATGATGAACTTCACCGAGAAGCTGCTCGAAACCATCTGCATTGCAGTGAACGGAAAGCCGGAGCGTGAAATCGACGGCAAGGTGATCAGCTTCAAGGCACCCTACCGCCGTCTGCCAATCCTTGAAGCCATCAAGGAGAAAACCGGCTTCGACCTCAACGGCAAGACCGAGGAGGAGATTCGCAAGATTGCCGTGGAGGACTTGAAGATGGAAACCATCGACGAGAGCTTCGGCAAGGGCAAGCTTATCGACGAGATTTTCGGCGAATTCTGTGAGGGTTCGTTCATTCAGCCTACGTTTATCATCGACTATCCTGTGGAGATGAGTCCGCTTACCAAGATGCACCGCTCAAAGCCGGGATTGACAGAGCGTTTCGAGCTTATGGTGAACGGCAAGGAGCTTGCCAACGCCTACTCGGAGCTTAATGACCCGATTGACCAGAAAGAGCGTTTTGTGGAGCAGATGCGTCTTGCCGACAAGGGCGATGATGAGGCTATGATTATCGACAATGACTTTATCCGCGCACTGGAGTACGGAATGCCTCCCACATCGGGCATCGGCATCGGCATCGACCGCCTCACAATGCTCATGACAGGCCAGACAACCATTCAGGAGGTGCTCCTCTTCCCGCAGATGCGCCCCGAGAAGGTGATTCCTCGCGACAAGGAGGAGAAATTCACTGCTGTTGGCGTACCTGCCGAGTGGGTTGCAGCCGTGCAGAAAGCCGGTTACCTCACTGTGGAGGCTATGGGCACTGCAAGTGCCGGAAAACTCCATCAGGAGCTTTGCGGACTCAACAAGAAATACAAACTTGAGCTGAAGAACCCCACCATCGACGAAGTGAAGGCATGGGTGGAGGCAGCAGCTCCAAAAACTGATGAATAATCAAAATTCCAATTAGATAGAACGACATAATGGCTTCTATATCAGGAACTATAGCAGTGATGGGTGGCGGTAGCTGGGCTACTGCCCTCGCCAAACTGCTGTTGGTGAACAATGAGCGAATACTCTGGTATATGCGCCGCGATGACCGCATTGCCGACTTTAAGCGGCTTCAGCACAATCCGGCGTATCTGTCGGACGTTCGTTTCGACACCGACCGCATCGACTTTTCGAGCGACATCAATGATGTGTGCCGATGTGCCGATGTGCTGCTGCTGGCTCTGCCGTCGCCCTACATAAAGAGCCATCTTGCAAAGCTTTCGGTAGACATAAGCACAAAATATGTGGTGAGTGCGGTGAAGGGCATCGTTCCCGACGAGAACCTCACTGTGGCTGAATATATGTGCCAATACTACAATGTTGACCCCAACCGCATGGTAGTGCTCAGTGGACCCTGCCATGCCGAAGAGGTTGCCCTCGACCGCCTAAGCTATCTCACGGTGGGAGCAACTGATGCCGCTCTGAGCGAAGCGTTTGCCAAGCGAATAGCCAGCCGTTCGCTCAAGACGATTGTTTCAGCCGACATGATAGGCATAGAATACGGTGCAGTGCTCAAGAATGTGTATGCTATCATGGCAGGCATTCTGCACGGCATGAAGAACGGCGACAATTTCCTTGCCGTGCTTGTCAGCTCGGCAATACGTGAAATGGAGCGGTGGGTTGATAGTGTGGCTCCAAATGTTGAGCGCAACATCTGCAACTCGGCATATCTTGGCGACCTGCTTGTAACCTCCTATTCACGCTTCAGCCGCAACCACAATTTCGGTGCGATGATAGGAAAGGGCTACTCGGTGAAGGCTGCCATGATGGAAATGGAGATGGTGACGGAAGGCTACTACGGCGCCAAGTGCATTCATGAAATCAACAAGGATAAGCATGTGCCGATTCCCATTGCCGATGCCGTATATTCCATTCTCTACGAGAAGGCTAAGCCGGCAGCGGTGATTGAGGCACTCGCCGAGAAACTATCGTGACTCTGAATAGCGCACTTTTCAGGCGCGTGGCAGAGGAATAGCATTTATTGACAAATAATTAGTTTCACAATATTCAAAACTTATTGAAGATGAAAACATTAAAGATTGACAATTGCAATGTGGAGTGTGCAGTGTCGCAGGCCGACATCGCTGCACTCAAGGGCAAAGCTGCCGAGGCTATGGAGAAGCTTCACAAGGGTACAGGAGCCGGCAACGACTTCCTTGGCTGGCTTAATCTGCCGAGCAGTACCGACGAGGCCTTGATTGCCGACATTGAGGCTGCTGCCAAGGCATTGCAAGGCTGTGAGTATGTAGTTGCTATCGGAATTGGCGGTAGCTACCTTGGTGCAAAAGCTGTGATTGAGGCACTCAGCGACTCTTTTGCCAGCTTCAAGGCAGCCAATGGTCCGCGTGTGCTCTTTGCCGGACAGAACATCGGTGAGGATTACCTCTATGAGCTTATGGAGCTGCTCAAGGGCAAGAAATTCGGTATTATCGTAATTTCTAAGTCGGGAACTACAACAGAGCCTGCAATCGCTTTCCGTATGCTCAAGGAGCTGCTAGAGGCTCAGGCAGGAAAGGCAGAGGCTTCGAAGCTGATTGTGGCTATCACCGATGCCAAGAAGGGTGCGCTGCGCAAGCGTGCTACTGACGACGGATACACGACAATTGTAATTGCCGACAACGTAGGCGGCCGCTTCTCGGTGCTTACTCCCGTAGGCCTGCTGCCAATCGCTGCCGCAGGATTTGATATCCGCGCCCTGCTTGCAGGAGCAAAGGCTATGGAGGAGAAAACTGCCACTTCGGGTGACGACAACATCTCGGAAGTGTATGCAATGACCCGTAATGCCCTTTACAATGCCGGCAAGAAGATTGAAATACTTGTGAACTATAATCCCAAGCTCCACTACTTCGGAGAGTGGTGGAAACAGCTCTACGGCGAAAGCGAAGGCAAAGACGGAAAGGGTATTTTCCCGGCAGCCGTCGACAACTCTACCGATCTCCACTCGATGGGACAGTGGATTCAAGATGGTGAGCGCACCATTTTCGAGACTGTAATTTCAGTGGAGGAGCAGAAATACACTTCGGTAATCCCAACTGATGATGCCAATCTCGACGGTCTGAACTACATTGCCGGAAAGCGTGTTGACGAGGTAAACAAGATGGCTGAACTCGGCACCTGCATAGCTCACGTCGACGGTAATGTGCCCAACATCAAGGTCACTCTGCCTGCACTCACAGAGTATCACCTCGGTGAGCTTATCTACTTCTTCGAGAAGGCTTGCGGAATCAGCGGCTATATCCTCGATGTGAACCCATTCAACCAGCCGGGAGTAGAGGCTTACAAGAAGAATATGTTTGCGCTGCTCAACAAGCCCGGTTACGAGGCTGAAAGCGCAGCAATTCAGGCACGCTTGAAATAAGACCACTCGCAGAGGGGCTTAAACCCAAATCAGTCATTAGACTGTTATGCGCAAACATAGAAAAGTTATCATCATAACGCTAATGACCGATTTGGCTTCAAAAATCCCTCGTGAGAGGCTCGATAAAGGAACAGTGGTGTGTAACCTATACATTTTGGTTGCACGCCACTGTTCATATCGTCGACTGTGGAAACCAATTCGCTCCTCAGGGCGCACCTTCACCGGCATGGTGATGATTCAGTGAAGGTTTTATGAACGGAAAAATCAGAAAATTGGGTGAAAATTTGGATAATTCGGGTAATTGTCATACCTTTGCAGGCGCAAATGAGACGAAGAGTCGCATTTGAGAAGATTGGACTATGGTGTAATGGTAGCACAACAGGTTTTGGTTCTGTTTGTCCAAGTTCGAATCTTGGTAGTCCAACGTAAGCAAGGAGCTTTGATTTCTCAAAGCTCCTTGCTTGCATTATGGAGGCTCTTTGACCCCATCGGTCGTTGGGCGTTTATGCGCAAACATAAAGGCGTTATCAACGGCAAAGCCAATGACCGATTGTGGGGGTTATTTTTTCAGTTCGTTTAGGTGGCGGCGGTAGGCGGTTAGCAGTTCTTGTTCGGAGATGTCGAGCAGCACAGCCTGCCGCATGAATGGGTCAAGCTCTTCGGATAGGAATACTTCGCGACGCATTCTCTTGATTGCCTCTACAGCGTTGTCGGCGACGAAAAGGCCTACACCGCGGCGGTTGAGCAGCACGCCCTGCTGCTGGAGGTAGTCGAAAGAGCGTGCCACGGTGTTGGCACTCACCTCAATCATCTGTGCGTATTCGCGCACCGACGGTATGCGTCCAGCCTCGGTGTAGGTGCCGAGGATAATGTCCTCGCACACGCGGTCGGCGATTTGCAGATATATTGCTTTATTTTCATTAAACTTTATCATAGACCAATGCTGTTATTATCGACACAAATGCCGTGATTAACAATGCTATTACCATCACTCATTTTTTATTGATTATGCGACCTACGACATCGGCACGTGTAAAGATGTAGTAGGCAAGGCACCAGTTGATTACCCCGAGTGTGCCGGTGATTACATCGGCTGAGGTCTTGAGGCTAATGAAGAAGTCGGAGTTGATGCTCAGAAGGACAGCCGATGACATAAGCACGAAGTACACAGCCAGAACGGCAACAATGGTTTTTATCAACGCCTTGTTGTGCCAAATGCAACTGCCAAGCACGAAAACAGAGTTGAAGAAGAATATTCCGAGCAGGAATCCGCTGAGTTTCACATCGTTGACTATCATAGATGGAATGGTCATGAGCTGCACATAGTCGCGGCAGGGAGTGTTTACAACGTAGCTTAAAGTGATGTAGCGAATCACGTCGTATACTTCGATCACAAGGAATGTGAGCAGCGGCATAATCACAGTCACCAGAATAGCCCCGAAGATGAATTTCTCTTGCTGTGAGGCAGGAGCCATGATGCGCGAGATGCGCTTAGCCTTGTTCTCCATGTTCCATGCAGCGAGTGAGCCATAGAGCACCACAGCAAACACAAACCACAGCCGCACCCAGTTGCGTTCAAGCACGCCGTTGGCGAGGGAGAATGTCAGAGGGTCGCACTGCAATGAGGCTGCGCGTGCCCACTCCGATGTGTAGACACCAAAGCACATAGCCAGGCCTGTGAAGGTGATTGCTCCGAGAAGTGTGCCTAATTGCAGCAATAGATGGCGGCGGTTCTCAGTAAATTCGCGTTTTGCAAAAGCCACGAAGCGTGGCAGCGAGAAAATATCATTTGAAGTTTTCATAATCGGGTCAAGCGTTTTTGGAGTTGAAAATAGCTGTTATGCGTTCACTGTTGGCGAGGGTTGCGTTGAAGAGCGTTTCGAGATTTAGTTCAGTCTCATCGTCGCCGGTATTGGGGAGAACAAGGCTGTAGCCCATCACCGAGGGCTGCGAGTAGATGGCAGCGTCGGCATCGGCAGCCGTGCCATTCTCCACAAAGCGCAATTTGGTGGTGATGCTTGCCACGCTCTCATCGAGCAGCACATTGCTGTGGTCGATAATCACCACATGGTCGATGCAACGGTCGATGTCGTGCACCTGGTGGGTGGATATGATGATGGTGCGGTCGTCGCTCATCTGGCTTGCTACGAGGCGGCGGAACTGGCTTTTGCCCGGGATGTCGAGTCCGTTGGTAGGCTCGTCCATGAGCATAAGGTCGGTGTGTGTGGCGAAGGCGAAGCTCATCAGCACTTTCTTCTTCTGCCCCATTGAGAGCGATGACAGCGACTTGATGTTGGGGTCGATGTCGAAGATGGCAAGGTTGTGGAGCATATCGTCGTAGCTGAATCGGGGATAGAGTGCGCCATTGAGTGTAGCAAACTCGCGTAGTGACATGTGTGGCAACATAAACTCCTCGGGCACCACGTAGATGTTGCTCAGTGTGGAAGGCAGGCGGTGGCGTACATTATTGCCGCCGACGGTTATCTCTCCTGCCTTGGGTGTGAGCAGTCCTGCCATGAGATACATGAGTGTGGATTTCCCGGCACCGTTAAGTCCGAGCAGACCGTAGACTTTTCCGCGCTCCACCGAGAGCGAGAAGTCGGTGAAAACAGGCTTCTGTTTCAACCAGCCGTAGCTGAAAGCGAGGCGGTTGACCTGCATAATCAAATTGTCATTCAATGTTTCGTTCATAATTTTATATTTTTGCATTCGGTTGAAAAATCTGTTTGTCATTGAGGGAGCGTCAGTCAACCCTCAGAAGCACGCCCTTCACCTACCCTATTTGTCTTGCGGCAATGTTGTCGCGACAATGTGTCTTAGTGTATTAGTGTGCTTGTACACTGCAAAGCTACAACAGTTATCTTGAATTGTCAATAAGAAATCTTATTTTTAACACTAATTTAACATATTGTTCTCAAAAATCCCTCATAGAGTGACGTTTTTTGCGTTTTTCGTCACTCATAGAGGGATAAAATTCCCCAAAAACGTCACTCATAGAGGGATTTTTTGTATATTTGCACATCAAACAGACAATTATATGATTGATGTGATTTTATATGAATATATGCATGAGATGCTTAGGCAGACCAACCACAAGCATCTTAGATACCTCTATGGGCAAATAGAGTGGAATGCACGTTTGATAGGTATAGTAGGTCCGAGGGGTGTGGGCAAATCGACAATGATTTTGCAACATATCAAGCAATTGGGTACGCCTTCCGATGTGCTTTATGTTTCGGCCGACAACATCTATTTCAACAGTCATACACTCGTGTCACTTGCCGATGATTTTATGAAGGAGGGCGGTAAAATGATGCTTATTGATGAAATCCATAAATATAGTGGTTGGAGCCGGGAGCTGAAGCAGATATATGATGTGCATCCTGCTTTACGCATAGTCTTTACAGGGTCGTCGATACTTGATATCAGTAAAGGGCAGGCCGATTTGAGCCGTCGTGCATTGATGTATGAGATGCAAGGGTTGTCGTTCAGGGAGTATTTGCTGTTGCGTTACGACATCGAGGCTTCGGTTTTTAGTCTCGATGATATTTTAAGCCATCGTGTGGAATTGCCTGAATTAGAGCACCCATTGCCCTATTTCCGAGAATATCTGTCGCGGGGATACTATCCGTTTTACAGTGAGCCTGGATTCACACAGCGAATCAACCAAGTTGTGCAGCAGACTATTGATACCGACATATCGCAATATGCCGACATTAAGCCGGCTACAGCCCGCCGGTTGAAGCAGATGTTGGCAATAATATCGCGTCTTGCACCTTATAAGCCCAGTTATGAAAATCTTCCTCAGGAGGTTGGCGTGAGTAAGAATAATGTTCCGGATTATCTTCTTTATCTTGAGCGTGCCGGAATGCTCGGTTTGCTCCTTGATGATACGGCCGGAATGCGAGCCCTTGGGAAAATAGAGAAAGTGTATATCGACAATCCTTCGCTGATGACTGTGCTTGCGAGTGGCAACCCCGATTTGGGGAATCTTCGGGAAACGTTCTTTTTCAACCAAATGCGTGTGCGAAATGAGGTCAAAACTTCACGTGAGTCGGACTTCTACATAGCACCTTACACCTTTGAGGTGGGTGGAAAGCGCAAGGGGAAAAAGCAAGTGGAATGTGTGAAAAATGGCATTGTGGTCCGCGATGACATAGAGTATGGCGCAGGCACTATCGTACCATTGTGGCACTTTGGTATGAATTATTAGTGGCTTTTCTGCTATGTGCAAAAAAGAAAACTCTGTTTTCTTTTTGTTTCTGCCCTCATTTGCACTAATTTTAGATAAATTAGGCGGCGGCTCGGCAAAGCAAAATTAAAAACTTTCGTTTTTATTTGGCTTTGCGCTCACCTTGCACTAATTTTGTAACTACAAAACTGGAATCATGAGTAAATATATTGTTTCTGCACGAAAATACCGCCCTGAGACGTTTCGGAGCGTGGTGGGTCAGCAGTCGCTGACTCACACTCTGAAGGCTGCCATCGACTCACAACGCCTGGCTCACGCCTATCTTTTCTGCGGGCCGCGCGGTGTGGGAAAGACTACGTGTGCGCGTATTTTCGCCAAAACCATCAACTGCCTGTCGCCTACAGCCGAGGGTGAGGCTTGCAATGAGTGCGAGTCGTGCCGTGCTTTCAATGAGCAACGCTCCTACAACATCGTGGAGCTTGATGCTGCATCGAACAACTCGGTGGAGGATATCCGCAACCTGATTGAGCAGGTGCAGATTCCGCCGCAGATAGGTCGTTACCGCGTGTTTATCATCGACGAGGTGCACATGCTATCGTCGGCAGCATTAAATGCGTTTCTGAAGACGCTTGAGGAGCCTCCGGCGCATGCCATATTCATTCTTGCTACCACTGAGAAGCAGAAGATTATTCCCACTATTCTCTCGCGCTGCCAAATCTACGACTTCTCGCGCATTACCATCAACGACATGGTGCAGCAGCTACAGTACATAGCTTCGCAGGAGGGAATTACCGCTGAGCCTGCCGCCCTCAATGTGATTGCACAGAAGGCTGACGGTGCGATGCGTGATGCTCTCTCGATTTTCGACCAGGTGGCTGCATCGTCGTTTGGCAATATCACCTACCAGAGTGCCATCGACAACCTGAATGTGCTCGACCACGACTACTATTTCAGACTGATGGAAACTTTCCGCACATGCAATGTGCCGGAGGCTCTGCTCATCTACAAGGAGATTCGTGACAAGGGCTTCGATTCGCTCTTTTTCATCAACGGACTTGCGCAGCACTTGCGCGACATGCTGGTGGCACTCACGCCTGCTACAAAGTCGCTGCTCGAAATGAGCGATGAGGTGGCGCAGCGGTTCATTGAGGAGTCGCGGAAGTTCCACCCGAAGTTCTACTATCGTGCCCTTGACTTGTGCAACACTTGCGACGTGAACTATCGCACGGCTACCAACAAGCAATTTGTGGTGGAGCTGACGCTCATAAAGCTGTGCCAGATTCTTGATGCCACACCTTCTCCGACAGGTGGCGGACAGCCGCTGAAGACGGTGGCAACGCAGAGTCAGCAACCATCGGCTGTCGCTGCGCAGCCTCAAGCCGCCGCGCCACAGCAACCCACACAGCGTGCCTCCCAGCCGCAACCGGCGGCAGGGGTGGTATCGCCACAGCCGGTGGTGTCGACACCACAGCAGCCATATCAGCCTGCAACACCTGCACAGAAGCCTCAGACGGCACCGGCTTCACCGGTGGGGTACCGGCCGGTGGCGGCACCAGGCGGCATACGCACTACGTCGGCAAGCCGCATCATGATCAATGCACAGGTGCAGAAGCCTCAGGGGGCTGCCGGAGCTGCTGAAGCTCCTACGGCAGGAAAGCGCCGCAATGCGGCTTTCACCGAGCATCAGTTGCTTGCAGCGTGGGAGCGGTTTATCACCGAGCATCCTCATGAGAAGGTGATTATCAACACTATGCGAATGTCGCAACCCAATCGTGTCAACGACACGCTCTATGAGATTTTTGTGGAGAACCAGGGTCAGGTGGAGTTCTTCAACACACATCGCAGCGAGATAGTGGACTATCTTCGCACGGCGGTCAACAACGATATGCTTGCAATCAATGTGAACATACGCGAGGGCGGACCTGCGCCCAAAATATGGTCGCCGCGAGAGATTGTCGACGACATGTGCAAGCAGAATGATGCCATGGTTGGCTTGATTCGCGATTTCGAGCTTGGATTGGCGTGAAAAAAGGGGTATAGATACGTCGGCCAGGTCAGACGAGTCAGAAATGGTGCTAACTGCTTGCGTTACCACAAAAAAATTGATGATTCCCTTGCCCGAAGGCGTGGAAATCATCAAAATCAAAATATAGAGCTTTCATTTTGGTTCACGAGGCTCGCCAATGACGGCTTGCAGGGTGAATTTCCTGAAAATTGTTTTCGATTGATAAAGAGCTGAGGCTCTCCTTCTCATTATCGCTTCTGTGATTCATACAGATATCTGTTGTATTCGGATATGGCATAATCATTGCCGAGAAATGAAGGCTGATATGCCTTTGAAGCAACAGAGCAGTACCATTCGACTGCGCGTCTTAAAGTTTTTACCATAGTCATCTTGAATTTTTTGCTGCTTGTTTCACGCTCCGCGGAGCCGGCAGGCAACGCACTGTGGCGTGGCTTTTTCGCCGGCATAAAAGTGGAGTTATCCACAAACATAGGTTAAACACTACTTTTCATTAACACTTTTGACTACTGATTTTTTGCTTTTGTGTTTTCCAAATCATCTTGCAGTGCACTGCCCACCGGGCAATGCGTGGCAGTCAATTTAGTGCTTGGGTTGAACAGGCACCATGCACGAAGGCATAAATGCATTGTTCTCTTCAATCTTGTTGACGTACCAGTTAACTGCTTTCTTAAATGTTTTCAACATAGTCATTAAAATTTTAGTTAAACAATCTTTTTACCTTTATCCCTAATTACATATTTCAGCACCAACAACAAAAAAGTGCCGAAAAATTATGTTGTAAAACATATTTTTAACACTGCAAAAGTAGTGCCTTTATCTATAACTGCCAAACTTTTTCGGTAAAATTTTTATAACAAAATGTTTTGTGTGGTTGTAAATAATTGATATACAACATTTTGAGTGTGCAATAAAAATATCGGCAAAAATGGCAGTTTCTTGACTGACATAAGGTCAAAAAGCGGTAAACAGATGAATAAAAGCCCCGATGCTCGGGATTCCGTGCATCGGGGTCTTTGTGTTTATGAAACAAGATTGATTGTCAGAATAGAGGGGTGCGGAGCGCGGTATGCTCCGCGCGCGGTGAGAACCGGAGGCTCTCGGTGCGTTCATTATTCGCCTGCCTGCTGCTGTGCGCGAATGAGGTACTTCTCGATGTCGACGTTGTAGTTGGCGGCAAATTCAGGATATTTGTCCTTGATGCTCTGATAAATCTCGGCTTCAGCCTTGAAGTTCTTAAGTTCGCGATACACGGTAGCTTTCTTCATAAGGAAGAGCGGAGTGTAGAGAGCGTTGTCCTTTGAGAGCGAAACAGCCTTGTCGAAAGCAGAGAGAGCCTCATCGTACTTCTTGAGGTTGACGTAGCAGTCGCCGAGGAGAGATTGTGAAGCCGGACCAACGATAGTGCCTTCGGCATCGAAATTCTTGATGTTGTCGGCAGCCTCCTGGAATTTGCCCTCCTTGTAGAGAATGATAGCAGCGTTGAGGCTTGCGCGGTTGGCGGGGTCGTTGCTGAAGTTGCTTGCAACAGCGAGATATTCCTGTAGAGCTACAGAATCCTTGCCGAGCGAAAGATCCATATCAGCCTTAGCGATTTCGGCCTTGGCATTTTCCATGTTAGGATTGTGAATGCCATAGACGTAACCGAGAATAATCAAAGCCAACACTACGATACCACCGGAAATCCAGTAGATGTATTTCTTGTTGTTCTCAACCTTTTGCTCAAAAGACGAAAGCGATTCATTAAGCTCGTCAATCGAAGTGCGAGTAGTTTCTTTCTTAGCCATTTTAATTTACAATAACTATTTTTTAGTGATAAAATTACAAATTCAGATTTGCAAAATTAATAGTATTTCCCCGATTAATAAAATAAAATCAGTGTTTTTTTTGATTGTGCAATGAAAATAAGCCATTTTTCTGTTAAAAAGAAGAAGGGCAGGTGCGATTGAAGCCTTTCTTGTAGCAAAAAAAGCTGAAAAATTGGCAGTGTGCGGTGTAATGTCGGCGAAAAATGCTAATTTTGTAAATTAATAGCTGCGGCAGACGCATGTCGCAGCGACAACTAATGACAACAGGAATATGAAGATATTCACAACCAAAGAGATAAAGGCGATAGACGCACGTACGGTAGAGCTTGAGCAGATTTCTCAAATCGACCTGATGGAGCGTGCAGCCACATCGGTGGCATACGAGATAATGTCGCGATGGCGACCCGACCGCCGCTTCATCGTGTATTCCGGACCGGGCAACAATGGCGGTGATGCGCTTGCAGTGGCGCGCCTGCTGTGGGCAGAAGGCTACACACGCATAGAGGTGTTCTTCTTCAATGTGCCGTCGTCGCGCCTGTCAGACTGCTGCCGCATCAACCGTGACCGCTTAGTGGCAGTGAACGGCATCGACTATACCGAGGTAGTGGGAGGCGAATTCGACCCTCCGGCACTCGGCTATGGCGACATTGTGATTGACGGACTGTTTGGCTCGGGTCTTATGGAGCCGCTCAAGGGCGGATTCACCTCGCTTGTGCAATACATCAACGACTCGAAGGCGTTTG
Organism: uncultured Prevotellaceae bacterium; assembly: GCA_945983195.1. Classification (GTDB taxonomy): domain Bacteria; phylum Bacteroidota; class Bacteroidia; order Bacteroidales; family Muribaculaceae; genus CALZFJ01. The sequence continues at coordinate 14,121 of CAMFSS010000006.1, forward strand.
TGGTGTCGATTGACACCCCTTCAGGACTGCTTGGCGAGTGGAACTTGGGTGACCGGCGCAACATAGTGCGTGCAAATCTCACGTTTGCATTCCAGTTTAAGCGGCTATCATTCTTCTTTGCTGAGAATGCCGACTTTGTGGGCGAATGCAAGGTGCTCGACATAGCACTCAGCCAGGAGGCGATGCGCAGCACGCGCAGCAACTTCTATCTTGTGGAGGACTATGAGGTGAAGAATGTGCTGCGCCGTAGGCCGCTGCACTGCAACAAGTATAACTTCGGCAATATGCTGCTCGTGGCGGGCAGCTACGGCATGTATGGAGCCGCAGTGCTTGCTGCGCGTGCCGCGATGCGCTCGGGCGTGGGGCTGATGACGGTGCACGGTGCGTGCAGCGGACACGACATACTGCAAATCAGCGTGCCTGAGGCGAAATATGAGAGCGACCACGACGACTGGATTACGACCGACATAACACTCAATCACACCTACAATGCAGTGGCTCTCGGTCCCGGACTTGGCACTGACGAAAAGACCATCGACGCGCTTGAGATATTCCTGAAGAACTACCACAAGCCGTGTGTGCTCGATGCCGATGCGCTCAACTGCATTGCCAAGCGACCCATGCTGCTCGACAGCATCACGGCGAAGTCGGTGATCACGCCGCATGCTACGGAGTTTGACCGCATTTTCGGCACCCACCACAGCGAGGAGGAGCGACTGCGCCGCGCCATAGAGATGGCGAAGAAGTATCAGCTTGTGATAGTGCTCAAGGCTCACTACACGATGACGGTGAACACCGACGGCCGCGTGTACATCAACAGCAACGGCAACCCGGGCATGGCGACTGCCGGCAGCGGCGATGTGCTCACGGGCATCATCGGTGCGCTGCTTGCACAGGGCTACGATTCGCGCACGAGTGCGGTGCTCGGAGTGTTCATTCACGGAGCGGCAGGCGACATGGCATCGGTGACCAACGGCACCTACGGCATGGTGGCAGGCGACATAGTGGACAACATAGGCCAGGTGATTCGCAACCTCATAAGCTGAGCAGTGTGATTTTTCAGTGAATAAAGCAACAGTGAACGACATAATTTTGCAACCAAAAATTTAAGAATTAACGATAGAAAGACAATATGAATCGCATTAAGTGTATTTTGGCCGTTGCGCTAATTGCAATGTGCAGTGCGGCAATGATGGCACAGACCACGCAGAAGCTCACTGCCGGAAAGCACAATGAGTACGGATTGATATACTCGCTGCCGGTGACCCATGTGAGAATCACGGTGGAGGCGGAAAAGACGGTGCTTAAGGCAGGCCCCTTCTACAACTATGCCAAGAAGTATCTCGGTGTGGACAATGTGGTGATTGCCGACTCGGTGAAATGGCAAATCAAGAGCATCGACATGGACACCTACGGCGTGCCCGATGCCGACAACCGCTATCTGATGCAGTTCAAGTCGGGCAGTGCTCCCTTTGTGGTGCTTTCGGAGAATGGTCTGCCGCTTGCAATCAATGAAGAGAATGTGGTTCCGCCACTGCCACACAAGCAGGCGAAGAAGGGGGAGCCGAGCCGCCTCGACGACAACAATTATGCAAAATCGCTCCCCGGCGAGCTGCTTGCAGGCGAGTCGGTCTCGAAGCGGGCCGAGATAGCTGCACGAATGATTTACAAGATACGCGAAAGCCGTACGAACTATGCTACCGGCGAGGCCGACCAGATGCCGCCCGACGGTGAGGCGATGAGGCTCGCACTCGACCACCTTGACAATCAGGAGGCCGACCTGATGGCTCTCTTCTGCGGCACACGCACCACTGAGACTGCCGTTGCCGAATTCGACTTTGTGCCTTCGGACAATGTGGAGAAGGATGTGATTTTCCGCCTTTCAGACTCGCAGGGAGTGGTCGACAAGACAAACTTGAGCGGAGCACCCGTGACGCTGGCACTTAAAGTGGTTCAGCGCGGCAAGCTGCCCAAGGACGAAAAGGGCGAGGAGAAGAAGCTGCCAAAGGGTGCTGTGATGTACCGCATTCCGGGTCAGGCCGAACTGACTCTAAGCTATGAGGGAGAAGTGCTGTGCAGGCGCACCTTCGATGTGGCTCAATTCGGCATAGATTTCGGACTCGACCCAAATCTTTTCATCGACAAGAAGGCACCTACATTCGTGAAATTCCATCCCGAAACCGGCTCAATCAAGGAGCTTGGCGTGAAGGAGGTGCAATAAAGGACTTTTACAACGACAATAGAGGCTCTTACAGCCATTTTTATTACGACTGACAAATATGGATAACGCTAACAAGACGCTGCGCTCAGCCAATGCCCCAACCCACCCTTTCAGACACTCGCTGCCGCTGCAAATACGCTTCAACGACATCGACACGCTGGGGCACGTGAACAACTCGGTGTATTTCCCTTTCTTCGACCTTGGCAAAGCCAATTATTTCAACACCGTGCGCGGTGAGGTGATTGACTGGAAACGTGCCGACATTGTGGTGGCAAACATCAACTGCGACTTTCTCGCACCCGTGTACTTCAACGAGCGGATTGAGGTGCGCACACAGGTGGACCGCATGGGCGACAAGAGCTTCCGCATGATTCAGGCAATTGTGAATGCCGACACTGAGGATGTGAAATGTCTCTGTGCTACAATAATGGTGGGATTCGATGTGGCTCGCGGCTGTGCTGCCCCCATTGCCGAGGAGTGGAAAACTGCACTGAATCGCTTCGAGGGTCGTGACCTTGCAGCAAAATAACAAGTCTTTTTAACTATGCAGGGCATTATTGTTGCCCGATATTACTGCTAAATTTGCAACTGAAAACTAACTAATACGACTGATGTTATGAAAATTGGAGACAAAATACCTGAGATTCTCGGCACTACAGCCGATGGCACCGAGCTCCGTGCAAGCGACTTTGCCGGTCGCAAACTGGTGCTCTACTTCTATCCAAAGGACAACACTCCCGGCTGCACTGCCGAGGCTTGCAGCCTCAATGAAGGGCTGCCCCAACTCGAAGCGGCAGGATATGCCGTGGTGGGTGTGAGCAAGGACTCGCAGGAGTCGCACCGCAAGTTTGCCGACAAGTATTCGCTCAGTTTCCCGCTTATTGCCGATACCGAGCTGACGCTGAATGAGGCTTTCGGTGTGTGGCAGAAGAAGAAAATGGCAGGGCGCGAATACATGGGCACTGTGCGCACCACTTTCATCATCGACGAGAACGGAACTATTGCCGACATCATCACCAAGGTGCAGACCAAGGACAGTGCGAACCAGATTTTGAAATTAACGAAATAACAAAATAACTACTGATTATGGAAGATAACACTATATTCAACGATGAGGGTATAGTAGAACCCGGTGCCGACAAAACAACGGCTAAAAAGGGCGTTAAAAAGGCTCCTGAGGCGCCTCAGAAGAAAGGACCCGCTCCTGTATCGGCCGAGAAGCTGAAAGCCCTGCAAGTGGCTATGGACAAAATCGACAAGGCATACGGCCGCGGCTCAATCATGAAGCTCGGCGATGACAGTGTGGAGGATATTGATGTGATTCCTTCGGGGTCGATCGGACTGGATTTCGCTCTTGGCGTGGGTGGCTATCCTCGCGGACGCATCATTGAGATTTATGGTCCTGAATCGTCGGGAAAGACTACTCTGGCTATCCATGCTATTGCCGAAGCGCAGAAGCTTGGCGGCATTGCTGCAATTATCGACGCTGAGCACGCTTTCGACCGCTTCTATGCCGAGAAACTTGGCGTTGACGTGAACAATCTGTGGATTTCGCAGCCCGACAACGGCGAGCAGGCTCTGGAGATTGCCGACCAGCTAATCCGCTCATCGGCGATCGACGTGATTGTGATTGACTCGGTGGCTGCGCTCACTCCGAAGGCTGAAATTGAGGGCGACATGGGTGAAAGCAAGATGGGACTTCAGGCGCGACTGATGTCGCAGGCTCTGCGCAAGCTCACTGCCACTATTTCGAAGACCAACACCACCTGCATATTCATCAACCAGCTTCGCGACAAGCTCGGAGTGATGTTTGGCTCGCCTGAGACCACCACCGGTGGAAATGCGCTCAAATTCTATGCATCGGTGCGTATCGACATACGCCGTTTGGGTCAGATTAAGGACGGTGAGGATATTCTCGGTAACATGACGCGTGTGAAAGTGGTGAAAAACAAGGTTGCGCCTCCATTCCGCAAGACTGAGTTTGAGATACTTTTCGGTGAGGGCATATCGAAAGTGGGCGAAATCGTCGATTTGGGCGTGCTCTACGGCATTATCCGCAAGAGCGGTGCATGGTTCTCCTACGGCGACACCAAGCTCGGACAGGGACGCGATGCTGCAAAGCGATTGATTAGCGACAATCCGGAGCTTGCCGAGGAGCTTGAAGAGAAGATCAAGGCAGCAATGAAGGAGAAAGCCAACGCATAGCACTCTTCGCAACTTAATAAGAACACAAAAAAGAGCCTCGGGGAAGGCTCTTTTTTGTGGGTGCCGGGAGGGGACTCCCGGCATTGTCGTATCATGTGATTTACTTCACTGTGCAAGTGTAGGGAAGTGTGCTTAGGTCGAGACGCACGTGCTTTGTGCCTGCACCCGGAGTGGCAAGGTTGCTGCCGTTCTGGGTAAGATTGTCGATAGAGCCGCCAAGATTAACAGCCCAATCATCGTTGGCACGGAACTTCCACTCACCACCGGCAGAGAACGCTATATCACCTTCCCAGATGAGCATCTTGTCGTCGGTAGCCTTGAGAGCGGTAGAGCCGTTCCAGCCGTTAGGAGTAGCGTCACCAATCACACCGATTGTAGTCACCTGATAGAGTGAGTAGGTGAGAGCAGCAGTGCTAACCGAGCACCAGTAGAGACCCTTTGCAGGAGCCATGAGGTTGCCTGCGCCACCGTCGGTAGAGAGTGTGCCTTCGGCATCACCCTTACCATAGTTGGTGTGAGCCCAGTCAGGAGCGTTTGAGAACTTGAACTCACCATCGAGGCTTGCATAGCCGAAGTAGTCGGCATAGTTTTCGGTGTAGAGAAGCTGTGATTCAACCTGGCTCCAGCCATTCGATCCACCCGGAGTGTAGAGATAATCTACAGCCGAAGTGAATGCGTAAGTACCCTCTTCTATGTTGATAGTGAGAAGGAGTTGTCCGGCAGTCTTCAAGCATCCTGCACCCGGCTCAACGCCGTTGAGTTTCGGAACGATCATACCCTCAGTAGCCTCGTCGCCATTCTCGGCAGGACCATACTGTGCATAGTCGGCATCTACCCAGTTACCGGTTACAAAAGTTGACTCAGGAATAATCTTCCACCACCATCCGGCAGCAGCATCAGCATCGCTAACTTCCACCTTGAGGGTGAATACAGGATTGTCGTAGGCATCGCCAGTGTGGTCGAACTTAACAGCCTCAGCTACCGACCATCCGTTGATAGTGCCAAGCAGATAGTAGTTATCCTCGATCTTGAGGTCGCTCGGATAAGGAGTAACAGTGACCTTAGTAGCTCCAACGAAGAAGTCGGGACCACCTACGCGCACGATTGAAGAGGCGTTCTTAACAATGTAGGGCACATAGCGCACATACACTTCCTTTGCCTTGGGGCTGCGACCTACAACGCCGAGGTAAGCCTCCTGCATTGCAGATGCGAGAGTGAAGTACTGTTTGTCGGTGCTAACAACAGGCACCTCAGCAAACTTGGCAAAATCCTCAGTCTTTGAGAGCTGCATCTTGAAATCAAGATCTGCACCTGCGGGAAGATCCTTCACCTCAGTCACATTGAAGAGAGGCACAGTGTCGTTGGCGGCATTGATATCCTTCAGGTTGATATCAGCAGCGAGAGTCTGCTCAATAGTGATGCAGTTGTCCTCTACGAGCGGCTCCTGAGGGTTGGTTTGTGGCAGAGCCTCTGTCCAGTCCTCTTCGCAAGAAGCAAGACCGAGGCTGAGAGCTGCCATCAACATTATACTTAATTTTTTCATATAAAATTCTATGTTTTAATTCGATTTAACGTTGCTGTTAACTATTCTCGGATTGATTTACTTCTGCTCGAAGAGAACAGTTCCATCGTTGATATTGACGGTGATTTCCACCTTACCACCAGCCCAAGTCGGGTCGTTCCAGCTTCCCTTGCCATCGACAGCAGTACCTTCGTAGATGCCATCGGTCCAAGTGAAATCAACCGGAGCATCATCAGCCTGTGAGCCAAACGAATCAGCGTCCCATCCAGTGAGCTTCTTGTAGAAGCGGAACATGAATTTACCCTCCGGAATGTCGAATGTACCGGTGTAGTTGCCGTCGTCGGCCATGTCGTAGAGCTTCCAGTCCTCATAGTGAGAAGCATTGTCCTCAGTCGGGCCTGCCCAACCTTCGGGAGCACCTACAAGGTAGATGAACTTCTTGTTGCTGACATCAACGCCACCAACCTCAAACTTCACTGTCATGGTGTTCATGTTGACGGTAATCTTCACCGAGCCACCTGCGAAGTCGGGAACATTGTAGCTACCCTTACCCTTAACGATAGCACCTGAGTAAACGCCATTTTCGAGAGTAATATCAACAGGACTGTCATCAACCTGAATACCGTAAGAGTCAGTGTCCCAACCGGTAAGAGCGGTGTAGAAGCGGAACATGAACTGACCGGCAGGAATGTCGAATACTCCACTGTAGATCTTCGAGCCGATAGCCTCTTTGCTCTCGTAGAGTCGCCATGCTGCATAGTGATCCTTGTTGCCTTCGGTCGGACCGCTCCAGCCTTCGGGAGCACCAACGAGATAGATGTATCCCGGCAACTTGAGAGCGAAGTAGCCCTTCACCTTCTCGTAAGAAACTACGTTTGACAGGATGTTGGTCTCCTCATAGTCGAGAATCTGTGCACGCACGCGGAAGTAAACTGTGCGGGCAGGCTCATCAGTATAGTCATCCTCGCTGGTAACGCCACGGAGCTTGCAGATAGCCTGAGCGATAGCCTCGGCGTTAACGTCCATGTCGCACTTAGAATAAGCCTCATCGATTTCGATGAAGTCAGCGAAATCCTCGGTGAGCGACACCTGAGCGAAGTAGGAGGCAGCAGCGGCGAAGCCATAGTCGGGCTGCGAGCAGGTGAGGTTCACTGTGAGTGTCGACTGGAGGTCGATATACTGCTTTTGGAAAGCAGGGGTATTCAAGGTGAATTTCGTCGGTTTGTTGAGAACGGGGTTCTCCTCCTCGGGTCCGTTACAAGATACTGCAGAAAGCACCAGACCGAGAATACCGAACAGAATATAATTAAATCTTTTCATTTCGTTTCAGTAATTACAAGTTTATACACTTCTTCTTGATTAGTAGCCAATGTTCTGCTTAAAGTCGGGCTGTGATGCAATCACGTTGCTCGGAATCGGGAACAAATTCATATACTCAGGGAAGTCGGCGCCTTCAGCCTCACCATATTTCCAGCTCCAGTTGTAGCCCTTGCAGAACTTGCCGAAGCGGACGAGGTCGGTGCGGCGAACATTCTCCCAGTAAAGCTCACGGCAACGCTCGTCGAGAATGTTGTCGAGAGTGAGGTCGATTGCTGTGTAGGCGGGAATACCTGCACGCTCACGTACATAGTTGATATACTGAAGACCCTTTGTAGTGTCGGCTTTGCCGCGAAGGGCACACTCGGTGTACATCAAGTAAACATCAGCAAGACGGATAAGCGGAAGGTCGGTATTCGGGTACTTGGTGATTTCGCCCACCTTCATTTTGTTGGGAGCTGCTTCGTCGCGGAGAAGATTGGTGAACTTAACCACAGCATAGCCGTCGGTGAACTCAGAGAACTTGGTGTTCTCCTTCTTGAAGCCCTTGTCTTCTTTCACCCACATCGACCAGCGAACGTCCTGGGGAGCGGCAGCAAACTTGTCGGAGAACTCAGGAGTGGCGTGCATACAGCCCCACTGCTGGTTCAAGCCGTAGTCTTCGCAGTTCATGTAGGCATTTCCGTCGTCGACAGTCTTGTAGGCAGCAGCGCAGAGGAATGTAGTACCGCCGTAGGGCTGGGTCTGATTGGCATCGTAGGCGATACCCCAGAGGATTTCGTTGGTGTCGCCACCGCCGGGCATGTACACGTCGTTGTCGCCGCAGAAGAGCCAGAGGTAGTTGTTGACAAGACCTGTGCCCTGGAAGCCAGAACCTTTGTGGCGTGCGATGATGTTCTCACAGTGCTGTGCGCACTTGTCGTAGGCCGGAGTGCCGGTGAACACTTCAGCGTTGAGGTAAAGGCGTGCGAGCAGAGCCTCGGCACCGTCCTTGCCAACGCGGCCATACTTGGGAGCCTCGTCGCCCATCTTGTCGATGATATCGAGAAGCTCAGCCTCGAGCCACTCAGTAAGCTCTTTGCGGGTCTTCTGCTTTGGAGCAGTACCCGGAGCGTCAGCCTCAGTTACGAAGCCGCCCATGCCGAAGAGGTCGATGATATTGTAGTAGCTCATTGCACGGAGAGTGCGTGCTTCGAGAGCCATTCCGGCAAACTGCTCATTGTTGCCAACGAGGCGGAGGAAGTCGTTGCAGATTGCGATGTGCACATACATACGGCTGTAAGTACCGAAGATGTTGGCATTACCCTTACTCCAAGTGTTGGTAACGAGGTCGAAAACACCCTCATCAGCCCAAATCCACTTCGACTCGTCGGTAGAGAACTCATTGAGCATGTAGATAGCGCGGGTGTACTGGCTTGTACCGCCGTCGAGACCCGAAATGTCGGAAGCTCCATCAGGACCGTACTGACCCGAAACAGCCATGCCCGAGTAGCACTTAGCAAGCACTGCCTCATATTGCTCGGGAGTGAGGTTACCGGCAGTGATAGTATTCGGGTCGTTAGGCATAAGGTCCAAATCGCCTACGCAGGAAGTAGCACCGAGTGCCATGGCTGCGCATAAAACCGAAAATATTTTTGTCTTATATGATTTCATTTCTATAATTTCATTTTATGTGTGAAACACCTCAACTATTAGAAAGTAGCTACTACGCCAAGAGTACCGGTGATAGAGCGAGGATAAACGTCGCGGTCGATACCGTCGTAGTTTTCAGGGTCAAGACCTTTGTACTTTGTAATCACGAAAGGATTCTGCACTGCACCGTACACGCGGAGGCGGAGCTGGTTTTTGAACAAGCCGGGCCAAGTGTAGCCGAGTGTGATGTTGTCGCAGCGGAGGAAGCTTGCATTGCGCAGCCAGTAGTCGCTCTTCTGGATACCTACAGAAGCGTTCTTGGTACCTGTGAAGTAAGCGCCACCAGCGTCGATAAGGTTGTTGATCTTATCGTTCTTGTAGCAGTTGTCGATGTTAGAGTTACCTGCGATAGCGTCGGCATAAACGTAGTTGCCGATGTTGGCGCGGAGTGAGAAACCGAAGTCCCAGTTCTTCCAGTTGAAGTTAGAGCCAAGGGTCATAGTCACCTTCGGGTCTTTGCTGTGGCGGATGCGGCGGTCGTCGTCGTTGATTACGCCGTCACCGTTCTGGTCAACGTAAACGCCCTCAATCGGCTCGCCGTCCTTGTTGTAAGCCTGCTCGAAGAGGAAGAAAGAGAATGCGGGATATCCAACAGCGTGAACTTGGCAAGTACCGCCGGTACCGGCTGAGATGCCACCGGTCTCAATGTAAGAGCCGTCGTTGTTGAGCTTGGTAATCTCGTTCTTGTTGTAAGCCACGTTGTAGTTCACTGTCCAAGTGAAGTCCTTGGTAACAATCGGGCGTGCTGTGATAGAGAACTCAATACCCTTGTTCTCAAGAGTACCGATGTTCTGGTTCATCATGTTTGTAGTAGCCGAACCAACGGGCACGGTAACGAAGCTCAAGAGGTCTTTCGACTTGCGGAAGTAGTAGTCGACGCTTGCAGTGATGCGGTTGTTGAGGAATGCGAAGTCGAATCCGGCGTTCCAAGTAGTAGTCTCCTCCCACTTGATGTTGGGGTCGTAACCGGCAGGATAGAGAGTGCTGATGTAGTTTGAAGTAGAACCCCAAGGATAGTTAGATCCAGAAACCGACTGAATGTAGGTAGCGAGGTAAGGATAGTAGCTGTCGCCGATATCCTGCTGACCTGTGATACCCCAGCCTAAGCGGAGCTTCCACTCGTTCATCACGTCTTTCACACTCTTCATCCAAGGCTCGTCGGTGATTTTCCAACCGAGTGCCACTGATGGGAATACACCCCAGCGGTTATCCTTGCTGAAACGCGAAGAAGCATCGCCGCGGACAGTAGCAGTGAGGAGGTAGCGGCCACAGAGAGTGTAGTTCAAGCGGCCGAAGAATGAGAGGAGCTGGAGGTGCGATGCCCACTTGGTAGTAGCAGGATTGGTCCAGGTAGTTCCAATGCGCTGAGTGCCCTCACCGATGTTGTATATATTCGAGTAAGTGCCATTATCGTAGGTGATGCGGTCGACAACTTCATCGAGGCCTGTAATTTCGTTTTTGACGGTCTTCGTGCCCTTTGCAACAGTGAAGCCATTTGTGGTGAACTCAGTACCGTTGTTCCAACCGTCGCGATAGAAACGCTGCCAAGAGTAACCGGCTGTTACGTCGAAGTTCGACTTGATAGCCTCAACTTCCTTCTTGTAGTTCATGTAGAAGTCGAGAAGAGTGTTGCTCTTGAACTGCTCAATGTGCTGATAAGCACCAGCACCGTCGTTGTGGTAGCTGTCCCAAGCTGTAGGAGAGTTTGCAGCGAGATAGTTGTTCTCCTTCGACTTGCTCACGTCGTAACCGAGGTTGAGGTTGAAGTGGAGGTCGGGGAGCCATTTCAGAGCGTAGTCGATCTGGAGGTTACCGTTGCTGCGGAGCACAGTAGCCTTGTCGTCGCGGTCGCTTGCAACGGCGATTGGGTTGTTCACACCGTTCACGTTGAAAGCAGCACCGTTCATCTGCGAGTAGTATCCGTTCCACAGGGTGTAGCCCTTAAGCGAACCGTCGCCCATGATGTCGTTGTGGTAGATAGGAGCCGACGGGTCCATAGTCACAGCACCGCTCACAGCACCATTGTTAGAGAACTGGTTCTTTACCCAGTAGCCCTTAGCGTTGGCATTAATTTTGAGGCGACCCTCAAGGAACTCAGGAGTAAGAGTGAAACCAACGGTTGCACGGTCCATCTTAGAGTTGATAAGGATACCATTGTTGTTGGTGTAAGTGACAGCAACACGATAAGGAAGGAGTCCTACGGTACCACCTATGCTGAGGTTGTAGTCGTGCGAGAAAGTAGTGCGGAGCACTTCGTCCTGCCAGTTGGTGCTTAGCTTGCCATATTTGGCAATGTTGTTGTTGATAAGCTCCACAGGCTTGCTGTCTTCACCGAAGTTGCCCTTCAGAATGTTGAGGAGAGCGTCGGTTGAGAGCGACTCGTAGGTCTTGCGAGCCGACTCCACCTTGAAGTTGGCAGAGAAGTTTACTTGAGGTTTGCCCGACTTACCCTTCTTAGTGGTGATGATGATCACACCATTTGATGCACGCGAACCGTAGATGGCGGTAGCCGAAGCATCCTTGAGGATAGTCATGTTCTCGATATTGTCAGGAGCAATCATTGAGAGGGCGTTGCCCATACCCTGAACTCCGGTGTTGTCCAAAGGCACACCGTCGATAACGATAAGCGGGTCGTTGCTTGCGTTGAGTGACGAACCACCACGCACGCGGATAGTACCTCCACCTTCAGGACCGCCGGCAGCGGTAACAACTACACCGGGAGCCTGACCAACGAGAAGGTCCTGAGCCGAAGTAGCAAGACCGGCCTGAATTTCGCTCGGCTTCACGGTGTTGACCGAACCGGTAGCGTCGTTTTTCTTTACAGTACCGTAACCGATGGCAACAACCTCATCGAGGACGAGGGAATTCTCCTTCATCACAATCTTGAGAGTTGTCTGTCCGTTTACGGGAACGTTCTGGGTGTCGTAACCCACGTAAGAAACCACGAGAGTGGCTTTTGAATCAACGGTAAGCTGGAACTTTCCGTCGAAATCAGTTGCGGCACCTGCTGTTGTACCTTGCGGTATAACACTCGCACCGATAAGGGGCTCACCGGTACCATCGACAACCGTACCTTGTACGGTAATCTTCTGCGCTAAAGCAGGAAAGGCAAGACATAATGCAAATAGCATCACAATCCATGCTTTCCGATTCATCTGAAAACAAATGTCCTTCATGCAAGAATGTTTTTAGTTTTACATTTGGGTTTATATTACAATTAATTATTTAAAAAAATCATAAGTATTGCGATACAGCGCTACCGTTATCACTGCATTACACATCGGGGCGGGAACCGCCTAACCCATAAAAGAAAGATAGGAAACTACACGGAAACGAGCCTAAGTAGTCAGTTTTCACGGACATGAATCGTTATCTATCAATCATAGGTAAG
>CAMFSS010000007.1 GCA_945983195.1 uncultured Prevotellaceae bacterium
AAGGGTCGTGCCAGGATAAGAAGAAAATCTAAGTCCTTTTAGTGAATATGCAGTTGCTGAAGGATGCCAAAAACTACATTTTGAGCCGCAGCGACTATGGCAGTGTTGTCGAAGGCTTTTATCGTCCATACGATGCCATTAAAGCCACACGTCCGTTTGTCATCATCGACGAGCCCCACAAGTTCTCTCGCGACCAGAAGGCATTCGGAATCATTCGCTCTCAGATTGCGCCACAATGTATCATACGGTTTGGAGCCACATTCCCCGAAACGACCATCGGCAAGGGGAAAAACAAGCAGACGGTAAAGGATTATCAGAATCTACTCTATGACCTCAATGCGTGTCGGTCGTTCAATATGGGTCTGATTAAAGGTGTCGCCAAAGAGCACTTCGAACCGGCTTCGATGAAAAATGAGAAAATAAAACTTCTGTCGGCGACACGAAACGATTCTGCCACTTTACAACACCGACAGGCTGATGCACCCACAAAGAGTTTCCGACTCTGCGTAGGCGATTCCCTTTCTCAGATATCCGACGACTTGGCTGGAATCACGATACAGTCGATTGACAAAAACTCCATTGAACTTTCCAACGGACAAGTGAAAACCGTGGGAGAGGAAATGGATGTTGACGTTTTCATGAGTTCTTATCAGGAACAGATGATTAGGCTCGCTCTTGAACGTCATTTCGAGACCGAGCGCAGCAACTTCAGTGGCCGCACTTTCAGAATTAAGACACTTGCACTGTTTTTCATCGACGACATCACTTCATATCGACCCGATGACAACGGCAAAAGGCCTTATATTCTTGAAACATTCGAGCGGTTGCTTAAAGCGAAACTGGAAGAAACAATAAGCAGCCTATCCGACCTGGAAGCGGCGGATGGCGAATATCTCCAAGCAAGCCTTGAAAACATACCGGCTTGCCATGCCGGTTATTTTGCTCAGGACAACAGCTCGTCAGATGAAAGCATAGCCAAAGAAGTTGACGATATTCTCAACGGCAAAAAACAACTTCTGTCGTTCGTCGACAAGGACGGCAACCCCATGCTCCGACGTTTCCTTTTCTCAAAATGGACGCTGAAAGAGGGATGGGATAACCCCAATGTATTTACGATTGCAAAGCTGCGCTCAAGCGGAAGCGTTTTTTGTAAGGTGGAGGTTGTGGGGGGCGGTCTGCGTTTGCCTGTCGACGTATGTGGTAAGCGATTGTCGTATGAGGATTTCATGCTCATTTACATCGTCGATTTCACCGAAGCCGACTTCGCCCGAAAACTCGTGGAGCAAATCAATAGCGAAGTTCCTGCTGCCGTCAACATTTCTTTCGCCATCATAAAGCAAGTGGCAGAACAGATGGGAACCGATGCAAATCTGCTGTTTGCCGAATTGCTCACAAAAAAATATATCGACGGAAACTTCACCATTATTCCCGAAAATCGCACAAGTTTCTTCGATGAATACCCAATGTTTACTTCAGGTCTTGATTTTGGCAAGGTGAAAGACCGCAACATTAAGCCTAATCAATCGGTAAAAATACGCAAGGCTCAATTTGAAGAGCTTCGAGAACTTTGGGAAAAGCTCAATCAGCGATACACAATTTGGTATGACCCGGAATTGAATGATGAAATTGACAATGCCCTTGACACCATTCTTGCTTCGGGCAATGTGTTCGTGGAACGCGTCATTGCAAGCCGACGCGATGTTATTGTCAAACAAGGGGAAACTATGTCGACAGCATCAAATACCGGTGTACAATACGCGCTTAAATTGTCATTGCCCTACGGCGTTTTTTTGAAACGTATCTCCGATGCCACCAGCATTTCATTGCCTATTCTCCATAGTGCCATTTGCCGATACGCAAAAGCCTATGGTGCACCAAACGATGCTTATTTCAACGAGCAAACGATAAGTGCAATAATTCAGGCTTTTACCGACTGGAAAATATCAACCTTGCAAGGTCGCTTCAAGTACAAAAAAACGAGTGGCGCATTAGGGGCAACAGCCTTAACATACGCTGATGGAAGTGTTCGCGATGAGATTGCACAAGGTCGTATTGGAGTGAAGATTAAAGAAGGTGATGCTGCCGCAAAATATCTCTACGACACAAAAGCCTTCGATTCGCCGCTTGAACTCGACAATATAGAATCCGACATCGATGCCGGGCTGTCGGGTATAGCCGAAGTGGTTGTATATGGGAAAATACCGCGTAGCAGCATTGCAATTCCTACAATTGCAGGTGGAACGTACAGCCCTGATTTCATGTATGTGGTCAAAAAGACAAATGGAGTAAAAGAGCTTAACATTGTTGTAGAATCAAAAGCCGTCGACAATGAATCTACACTTCGTGGAATTGAGGAAGCAAAAATCAAGTGTGCCGAGATTTTCTTCAAGAATCTGTCGGCACAGGGTTACAACGTGTATTTCCGCACCCAACTGAACAACAAAAAGATGCTTCAAATTATGAAAGAAGTAATTAACTCATAAGCTTGCATTTCCATTATATTTTCACTATCTTTGTGATTCAAAACTAACATTTTTACCGGTAACAATTGACCTGACAAAGACATGAACAAAAGAATCAATCCTGATGACGTTCTCAGCGACCTCAGATACCTCAAGCTCCTTGCTCGCAATTTCCCAAACATTGCCGCTGCAAGCACCGAGATTATCAACCTTGAGGCTATCCTCAATCTCCCAAAGGGCACTGAGCATTTCCTTGCCGACCTCCACGGCGAGTTTAAGGCGTTCCAGCACGTGCTGCGCAATGCCTCGGGTGCAATCAAGCGCAAGGTGAAGGAGATTTTCGGCGAAACTCTGGGTATGCGCGAACAGAAGGAGCTTTGCACACTCATTTATTATCCTGAGCTGAAACTCGACCTGGTGAAGCGCGAAACTCCAGCCGACGAGCTTGAAGACTGGTACTTCATAACCCTCAACCGACTGGTGCTGGTGTGCCGCAACGTGTCGTCGAAGTACACTCGCTCAAAGGTGCGCAAAGCCCTGCCAAGCGACTTCTCCTACATCATTCAGGAGCTTCTGCACGAAAGTTCTATCGACACCAACAAGCAGGCATACGTGGAGGTGATTGTACGCACTATCATCGCTACCGACCGCGCCGACGAGTTTATCATATCCATCTGCAATCTTATCCAGCAGCTCGCTATCGACACACTGCACATTCTCGGCGATGTGTTCGACCGCGGTCCGAGCCCCGACAAGATTATGGAAATTCTCTGCGACTACCACAACTTCGACATTCAGTGGGGCAACCACGACATTCTGTGGATGGGTGCCGCCGCCGGCAACGACTGCTGCATTGCCAATGTGCTGCGCATCGCTCTGCGCTATGGCAACCAGGCTGTGCTTGAAGACGGCTACGGCATCAATCTGCTGCCACTTGCCACCTTCGCTCTCGAAACCTACGCCGACGACCCCTGCACCATGTTTATGCCGAAGGTCAACCGCCTTGAAATCGGCATGAGCGAAAAGACCATGCACATGATTGCTCAGTGGCACAAGGCTATTTCGGTGATTCAGTTCAAGCTCGAAGCTGCTACAATCAAGCGTCGCCCCGACTTCGAGATGGAAGACCGGCTGCTGCTCCACCACGTCGACTTCGAGCGAAAGGTGTTTGTGCTCGACGGCAAGGAGTATGAAATGACCGACTGCAACTTCCCGACAGTCGACCCTGCCGACCCCTACCGCCTCACTCCCGAAGAGCAGGACATTGTGACGAAGCTTCACAATTCATTCATTTGCAGCGAAAAGCTACAGAAGCACATCAACTGCCTCTTCCGCAACGGCTGCATCTATGCTGTCACCAACAGCAACCTCCTTTTCCACGCCTCTGTGCCCCTTAATGCCGACGGCTCGCTCAAGGAAGTGACAATTCGCGGCGAGCGGTTCAAGGGAAAGGAGCTGCTTCACAAGGCTGGCAACATCATACGCGATGCCTATTTCGGAACTCACGACGAAGATGCTCACAATTTTGCAATCGACTATGTGTGGTATCTGTGGTGCGGCAAGGATTCCCCGGCTTTCGACAAGGATAAAATGGCAACTTTCGAGCGTTACTTCCTGAAGGATAAAGCTACCCACAAGGAGGTGAAGGGATACTACTACACTCTGCGCGACAATGAGGCTGTGTGCGACATGCTTCTCGATGAGTTTGGCGTGACGGGAACTCACCGCCACATCATCAACGGACACGTGCCCGTTAAGACAATCAAGGGCGAAAGTCCTATCAAGGCAAACGGAAAAATGATGGTTATCGACGGCGGTTTCTCAAAGGCATATCAGCCCGAAACGGGAATAGCCGGCTACACACTCGTGTTCCACTCGCGCGGATTCCAGCTTGTGCAGCATGAGCCATTCACGTCAATCACCAAGGCCGTTGCCGAAGGTCAGGACATCAAGTCGACCACTCAGCTTGTGGAAATGAGCTCAAAGCGCATGATGGTGAAGGACACCGACCTCGGTCGTGTGCTTGAGAGCCAGGTCGAAGACCTCCAGAAACTGCTCTACGCTTTCTCAAGCGGCTACATCAAGGAGCGCGATTCACGCTCAAGCCTGATAAAGCTAAAGAGATAGTGCCCGGGCAGACGCATATCGCGTAGCTGCATAGGGCATTTTCGAAGCGTTTTGACGTTTTTTTCCACAAATCGGCATATTTTTGCTTCATTTTTTTGCACTTTCCACAAAAAAAGCTACTTTTGCAGCACAATTGGAATAACAAAGAGATAATAATTTTTTCATAATTGAGAATTATGGCAATTTTTTCACTTCATCACCGTCACCATCATCATCACGGCTGCCGTGCGGCAAGCTGCGCTTAGTGTTGTGTGCCTTGATTAAGTGTTTTTCCATAATTCACACAAAAATGCCGGCTTCCCGCTTCTTCAAGCGACCGAAGCCGGCATTTTTTTATTCAGTACAATCTAAACAAACTACTATATTATGTTACGAATTGCAGTACAGTCAAAAGGCCGCCTCTACGATGAGACGATGGAGCTCCTCTCCGAGGCAGGCATCAAGCTCACGGCAGTGAAGCGCACCCTGCTTGTGCCTTCGCGCAACTTTCCCGTAGAGCTACTTTTTCTCCGCGACGACGATATCCCCGATTCTGTAGCCACAGGCACTGCCGACATAGGCATTGTGGGTCTTAACGAGGTGCTCGAAAAGCAGCAGAAAGTGGAGGTGATACGCCGCCTCGGATTCAGCAAGTGCCGACTCTCGCTCGCCATACCGAAAGAGGTGAAGTAGAGCGGCGTAGAGTGGTTCGATGGCAAATAAATCGCCACAGCCTATCCGAAAATCCTCATCGACTTCCTCCGCGAGAAGAATATCACAGCCGATATTCACGTCATCAGCGGCTCTGTGGAAATTGCCCCAGGAATAGGTCTTTCCGATGCCATTTTCGACATTGTGTCGTCGGGTAGCACACTCGTCAGCAACAATCTCGCCGAGGTGGAGACTGTGTTGCAATCTGAAGCCGTGCTGATTGGCAGCGGCAAAAGCCTCTCAAGCGAGAAGCAGGAAATACTCGATGAGCTGCTTTTCCGCATCGAGGCAGTAAAGGCTGCCGAGGGGAAGAAGTATATCCTCATGAACGTGCCTAAAACGAAGCTCTCCGACGTGCTTGCTGTGCTGCCGGGCATCAAGAGCCCCACTGTGCTGCCGCTTGCCGACGAGGAGTGGTGCTCGGTTCACACCGTTCTGCCTGAGAAACATTTTTGGGAAATAATCAACAATCTAAAAGGTGCCGGAGCTGAGGGTATTCTCGTTCTCGACATCGAAAAAATGGTCTTATGAATATCTACCGTTATCCCTCTCGCAGCGAGTGGCAACCGCTCATGGCACGTGCCGTGGCTGAAACTCGCGAACTGCACGACACCGTAGCCGGAATTATCGACGATGTGCGCTCACGTGGCGACGAAGCTCTGCGCGAAATGGCTGCCCGATTCGACGGCGTGCAGCTCAGCAGCCTAAAGGTCACAGCCGACGAGATTGCCGAGGCTGTCGATGCTGTGCCGCATGAGCTGAAAAATGCCATTGCCATAGCTGCCAAAAACATTTCAAGGTTTCACAAGGCACAGCGAATGGAAGAAATTGTGGTCGACACCATGCCCGGTGTCACTTGCCGACAGAAGGCTGTGCCCATCGCAAAGGTGGGGCTATACATTCCGGGAGGCAACTCGCCGCTCTTCTCCACAGTGCTTATGCTTGCCATTCCGGCACGGCTTGCCGGTTGCCGCAAGATTGTGCTGTGCACACCTCCGGGGAAGCAGGGCAAGATACACCCTGCCATTCTCTATGCCGCAAGCATTTCGGGCGTTACCGAAATATATAAAGCCGGTGGCGCACAGGCAATTGCAGCAATGGCATTCGGCACCGAGAGCGTGCCGCGTGTGAGCAAGATTTTCGGTCCCGGCAACCGCTTTGTCATGGAGGCGAAGCAGCAGGTGAGTCTTGGCGCGGCTGCCATTGATATGCCTGCCGGACCGTCGGAGGTGATGATTGTTGCCGATGGCAGTGCCGATGCTCGCTTCGTGGCGAGCGATTTCCTTTCGCAAGCCGAACATGGTCCCGACAGCCAGTCGATTCTCCTCACCGCCGATGCCGAATTTGCCGAAAAGCTGCCGGAGGTTGTCGAGGAGCTTCTTGCCACCCTGCCACGGCAGGAGATGATGCGCAAGTCGCTGTCGCACAGTCGCGTGGTTCTACTCCACAACGACGATGAAATTTTCGACTTTGCCAATGAGTATGCACCTGAGCACCTCATCATCAACCGCTCCGATGCAGCCTCTGTTGCAGCCCGTGTGGAGAATGCCGGCTCGGTGTTCATCGGGGCTTATTCCCCCGAAAGTGCGGGCGACTACGCCTCGGGTACCAACCACACCCTTCCCACAAGCGGCTACGCGAAGGCTTACAGCGGAGTGAACATCGACAGTTTCACCAAGAAGATCACCTTCCAGCACCTCACGCCCGAAGGGCTTGCCTCAATAGGCAATGCCATTGAGATTCTTGCCGAGAATGAGGATCTAATGGCTCACAGGCTCGCTGTGACGGTGCGTCTAAGTGCTCTCAAAAAGCAGTAATCACCACACCTAAATCATCATTGTTATGAACATTCAAGATCTTGTACGCCCCAATATCCGGCAGCTCGTGCCTTATAGCTCGGCACGAAGCGAGTTCACCGGTGCAGCTTCGGTTTTCCTCGATGCCAACGAGAATCCTTTCAACAATCCCTACAACCGCTATCCCGACCCTCTCCAGCGCGAAGTGAAGGCACTCATTTCGCAAATACGCGGCATACCTGCCGAAAACATTTTTCTCGGTGTTGGCTCCGATGAGTGCATCGACGTAGTCTACCGCACTTTCTGCCGCCCCGGCATCGACAATGTGGTGGCTATGTCGCCGAGCTACGGCATGTATGAGGTGTGTGCCGACATCAACGATGTGGCTTATCGCCGCGTGCCGCTCACCGACGACTTCTTCCTCGATGCCGATGCCATGCTCGCCGCTGCCGACTCCTGCACAAAGGTGATGTGGATTTGCTCGCCCAACAACCCCACAGGCAATGCCTTCCCTCTCGACGTCATTGCCGGGCTGTGCAGCCGTTTTCAGGGATTTGTGGTTGTTGTTGAGGAGTACATCGACTTCTCCTCACGGGGCTCAATGCTCTGGCACCTTGCTGCAACGCCCAATCTCATTGTGATGCAGACGCTCTCAAAGGCGTGGGGAAGTGCTGCCGTCAGGCTGGGAATCGCTTTCGCTTCGCAGGAAATTATCGACATTTTCAACAAGGTGAAATATCCCTACAATGTCAATCTGCTCACCCAGCGTTATGCCGTCGACATACTGAAACGCCACACCGAGGTCACTGCCTGGGTCGACAGGCTGAAGGAAAACCGCACCGCTCTCATCGCTGCCCTCTCCGGACTGCCATGCGTGTGCCACATCTATCCCACCGATGCCAATTTCGTGCTGGTGCGCGTCACCGATGCCGATGCCATCTACGACTTTCTGCGCTCACGCGGAATAATTGTCCGCAACCGCAACCGCGTGGAGAAATGCCTTGGCTGCCTGCGAATTACCGTGGGAACTGCCGACGAAAACGCCACTCTAATCAACACCCTGCTCGATTATGGAAAATAACGCCAACATCTCTGACGGCGAAGCCCCGAAGCCGCTTCGCCGTGCTCTTTTCATCGACCGCGACGGCACTCTCGTTGTGGAGCCGCCGGTCGACTATCAGCTCGATTCGCTCGAAAAGTTCAAGTTTATCCCCGGTGTAATCCGCAATCTTGCATTTATCGCCGAAAATCTCGACTTCGAGCTGGTGATGGTGACAAATCAGGACGGACTCGGCACACAGTCGTTCCCCACCGAAGATTTCGAGCCTCCGCACCGCCTGCTTCTCGACACTCTGAGCGGCGAAGGCATCACTTTCGACGACATCATCATCGACACCACTTTTGAGCATGAGCATAAGCCAACGCGCAAACCGGGAACGGCACTGCTTGGCAAATACACCTCTGGCGACTACGACCTCGCCGGATCATTCGTCATAGGCGACCGCCTGACTGATGTGATGCTTGCCCGCAACCTCGGTGCCAAAGCCATTTTCTTCTGCAATAATGAAACCGGCTCTAAAGCTGTGGCTGAAGCCGGGCTTACCGGCTCCGTTGCACTCATCACCGACGATTGGGCTCGCATTTCCGACTTCCTTCGTGGCGGCAGCCGCACTGCACGCGTTGTGCGCAACACGAATGAGACGAAAATCACCATTGGCATCGACCTCGACGGCTCCGGCAGTTGCCGCATTTCCACCGGACTGGGATTCTTCGACCACATGCTCGAGCAGATTGGCCGCCACTCTGGCATCGACCTCGACATCACCGTCTGTGGCGACCTTCACGTCGATGAGCACCACACCATCGAAGACACCGCCATTGCTCTCGGCGATGCCATTCGCATAGCTCTCGGCGACAAGCGCGGAATTGAGCGTTACGGGTTCATGCTGCCTATGGACGACTGCCTCTGCACCGTGGCTCTCGACTTCGGCGGACGCCCATGGCTCGTATGGAACGCCGAATTTCATCGCGAGCGTATCGGCGAAATGCCCACTGAGATGTTCCTGCACTTCTTCAAGAGCCTCAGCGACTCGGCCCGAATGAACCTGTACATCGAAGCACAAGGCACTAATGAGCACCACAAAATCGAAGGCATTTTCAAGGCTCTCGCACGCGCCATAAAGGCAGCCATTCGCCGCGATGTGTTCTCCTACCGCTTGCCTTCCACCAAAGGCACTCTGTAGCCGTCATACTCTCTCCACACACCCATGCTCTGTTAACAAATCACAATGTCGCCTCTACACTTGGTAATTTCAAAAAAAATAATGATATTTGTAAGTTATTTGTAAACTTAGTAAATAATCATTAGTCAAATAGATATGAAGAAAAAACTAATTTCTCTGATTGCCGGACTGGCTTGTGCTGTGAGTGCTTACGCTGTGCCGGCTGCTCCAGGACTGAGAACCATAACCCAGCCTGATGGAACTAAAGTAACCGTCAAGTTAGCAGGTGATGAATTCCTGCACTTCACAACCACTGCCGACGGATACACCGTTGAGCGCAATGCCGATGGGTATTTCGTCTATGTGCAAAAGGTCGATGGCGAGATTTCACGCACTTCAGTCGTTGCTCACGATGCTGCCAATCGCTCTGCACAGGAGTTGCAGCTCATTGAGTCGTTGCCGAAGAACATCGTTGCCGACAAGGCTGTTGCCGATGCAAATGCCTCACGCAGCGAGGCTCGCACCGGGATTAAGGGCAAAAGCGTTTCTGCCACCCCCAAAGGTGCACAGTATGACTACAGCAATTTCCGCGGACTTGTGATTCTTGTCGAATTTACAGACCGCAAGTTCTCGCGCACAAATGCCAATGAGATTTTCTCCGACTTGGTTTCGAAGAAGGACTTCAAGGGTGTGCCGAAGGTCGACAATCCTGAAGAGGTGGAACCATACACCGGCAGTGTCCGCGACTATTTCTACGACAACTCTATGGGCAAGTTCGACCCTGAATTTGACGTGGTAGGTCCATTCGAAATCGACTATACTTCCACTTCAATGATGGATAATGGCAATTTAAGCAATACTACTATGGCAGCTGTTATTTCAGCCATTGTTTCTGCTGCCAACGATACAGTCGACTTCAGCCAGTACGACCGCGACGGCGACGGCTATGTCGATATGTTCTACATCATCTTTGCAGGATTCGGTTCCAATTACTACGGCAACAATGCGGGATATATATGGCCGCACCAGGGCTATCAATATAAGCGTGTCGACGGTGTCTACACACAAAAATACGCCTGCTCCACCGAGTTCTACGGATACGAGAGTACCGGTGATTACGGCATCGACGGCATCGGCACCATAGCACACGAGTTCAGCCATGTACTCGGTTTGGTCGATGAATACGACACCGACTACAATGGAAGCGGCGGTCAGAGCTTCCACCCCGACGCATGGTCGGTGATGTCGGGCGGCAGCTACTTCAACAATGGTCGCACGCCGGTAGCCTACTCTGCCTTGCAGCGCACACAGGCAGGATTCTCCCTGCCAACAGTAATCGACAAGGAGGGTGACTACAACCTCAATATCACTGCCGAAACCAATGAGTATTATCGCATCAATTCGTCGGTCGACAAGGAATACTTCCTCCTTGAGAACCGCAACCGAAAATCGAAGTGGGACGAGTTCCTGCCTGGTGACGGCATGCTGATTTTCCACGTCGATTCCACAACGACAACACCTTGGAGAAACAACACCGTCAATTGCAACCCTGCACACAACTACTATCAACTGCTTCGTGCCAAGCCGGCAAACGGCTACTCTACCGATGGCGACCCATTCCCCGGCTCCGGCAACGTCACAAGAATCAACAATGTCACTTCGCCAAATCTCGTTTCTTGGAGTGGTGAAAAGACCGAATTCGTACTTTCCAATATAAGTATCGACGGCGACGGCATTGTCAGCTTTAGCGTAAGCAAAGACTACTTTGGCTACGTCACCGAGGACTTTGAGGCTATGCCCACCGAGGGCGACTTTAGCAATGTGCCGGGCACTTACACCACTTGGTCGTTCACAAATTGCGCTCCTGGTTTTTACGGCTTAAACAGTGTTAATGGTTCACAATCAGTGAAGATATATGACCAATTCGTCGATATTATAATCAACATCCTGAATGCCCAGCTTATCGAAGGAATTGAAATGGCGTTGTGGAACACTTTGCTCAAGACTCAGACTATAAACGTATCTGTATCGACAGATGATGGTGCTACTTGGACTGAAATTTTCCAAGATGGTAAAGACGGAGCTGTCTCTGAAGTAACTAAGGGTACAAAAGGTTCACGTTATTATTTCAAGGCCAACGTTCCCGATAAGGCAATGTTCAAGATTGAAGTAAGCGGTACTCTTTATATCGACGATGTAACAATCTGCTATGTCGACCCCAATGGGCTTTCTGACGTCGAGGATATAAAGATTGCCGACAAGGCTCAGCTCAATGTTGTGCCTGCCACCGATGGAATCATCGTTGGTAGCGACAGCAACGAGGCGGTTGAAGTATTCAATGCCGAAGGACGGCTTGTGGCACGCGGCACAGCCAATGCCACTATCGCACTCCCGGCACGTGGCTTCTACATCGTCCGCCAAGGCTCTGCAACCCGCAAATTCATCTTCTAATCCCCCCGATACGAATAGCATCAACGAAACTAAATAGCATCAACAGGAAGCGCGGCAGTGTGTCACCCACACAGCCGCGCTTCCCCTCTTTCAAGCCTTTCAAGAAGAATGTGTTTTCGATATATTTCGCCTGATAAAGTTGCATAGTATTACAACTTTAGTTATCTTTGCAACATGAGAAAGATAATAGCTTTTAAGAGTTACTTTTTTGACTTTATCAAGTCGTTGTCAAAAGCCGAAACTGATAAAATCATGCGAGCACTGGATTTGTTGAAAACTGAAAATCGAATTCCGGCTCATTACATAAAATATATTCGTGATGGTTTATATGAGTTTCGTGTAACTTTTATAAATAATGAATTCAGAATATTTTTTATTTACGATGGGAATGTAGTGGTTGTGTTAATTAATGCTTTTAGGAAAAAGACACAAAAACTGCCATCTAATGAAATCGAAAAAGCTCTTAGACTTAAACAAGAATATTATGAAACAAAAAGAGATAAATAAGGACATTTACGACGTAGATGCATGGCTCGATGAAGGCCTTGGCAAAGAGGGCACTCCTGAGCGTGAGGAAAACCGCAATAAGGCATGGGAAGAATATAACGCACAAATTCTTCTTGATGCCCGCAAGAATGCTCACCTCACTCAGTCGGAGTTGGCAGAACGAATCGGTGCCGACAAAAGTTACATATCAAGGATTGAACGTGGATTGACTATTCCTACGGTTTCAACTCTTTATCGCATAGCATCTGCAATGGGGCTGACTGTGGAGTTGCGGCCGGTATAGCTTATTTCAGTTGATGCTGAGATATTGCCGGCGGTTATGGCGTCGGGTGGTGTGCGACACATGAATCCACTTGTAGCCTCTCTCATTGATTGCCTGGTCAAGCGGCAGCGACAATCGCCGCAGCAATTCATAGAGCTTTCGGTTGTCGGCACGGCTTCCGGCAGTGATGTCGGCTGCCTCGCCCCGCAAGTGCTGACTCTGCTCTGCCCCACCGACCTTTCTGTTCAGCTCAGCACAGCGGTATCCGCTGTTCACCGTTATCGGCTTCCCCCAAGCATCGCGGA
Source organism: uncultured Prevotellaceae bacterium (assembly GCA_945983195.1). Classification (GTDB taxonomy): domain Bacteria; phylum Bacteroidota; class Bacteroidia; order Bacteroidales; family Muribaculaceae; genus CALZFJ01. The sequence goes on from CAMFSS010000007.1 coordinate 12,823, forward strand.
GAGGGTCGAGCACTCGCTCCACAAGTGCTTGCAGTGCCTTCACGGCACTCTCCGGGGGAGTATTGTCAATTCCATTTTGCCGTGCAGTAGTCGAATCTGTCAGTTCGGCAATTGTGAAGTGTTTCATAGTGCGCCTCCTTTCTCACCTATACCAAGTTCACGCACCAGTCGCAGCAACTTGTGTGCCGCCTCCTCGGCATCACTCTTTTCCTTGTCGCTCGCCTTCTCATAAATGCTCTTCACCTCGATAATCGCAATGCAAATCGCCCCAAAAAGTGTAAACACCGGCAGCATCGGCAGCCGGGCTGCACCAATCACACTCATGTAGGCGACAGCAGCCATCTGCATCACATCTATCACCGACATTGCAAAGAGGGCATTGTAGTAGCGGCACAGTTTGTCGAACGTTCGTCGCAGTGCCTTGCTCCTGCGAGCCTCGCCTCGCAGTTTCGCTTTGCGCAATCCGCTCACCAAGTCGGCAACTACTGCAAAAAGCACCATCACATATTCGCCGAGCATCAGCATGAGCACCGGCATAACTCTAAGTTCATTGAAAATCGTGTTTTCCATAGCATCACTGTTTTTTTGCGCAAAGTTAAGTCCTCTCCGGCATCATCTACTCCACAAAAAGTAATTTATGCCGGGAAAACGGGTACCTGATGCCGCTACTGAAACGCAGTCGGCATCGCAAATCTTTGTCGGGAATATGCTACTGCGCCTTGAGTGCTCTGATGAAGCCGTCAATCGCCTCACGCGTCACATGCTGCATCACCACCACATGCGACAGATTGCCGCCAAAGCGCGGGTCGTTGCTGTTGGCGAGGTTAAACCGATTCACTATTTCGTCGGAAGGGCGCGTAAAAAACACCGTATTGCTGTAGTCGTTGCTCCAGCATCGCCACCCGATGCCATTAAGCTGCTGCTTAAGGTAGGCGGTGCACTCCAGCATCTGAGTTGCCTGCTCAGTCCACCCCTTGTCGCCGACAGCTTGAATCAGCCACCAGAATTTCAGCGGTTCAATGCCTGAGCGCGAGCAGTTTATCATTCGCATATTGGCATTGAGATACGGTATGTCGAATGTCGTCTGGTTATCATATATCTCGCGAGTGGTGATAAACAGTCCGCAAGGGCTGTCGATTCCGAAAAATTTGTGTCCGCTGATTGAAATCGACTCAAAACCGACTTTACGGCGGTCGACCAAATCTCTATGCTTTGTGAATGGCAGATAGCCGCCGAAAAGTGCCGCATCAATGTGGCGGTAGACAGCCATTTCCGGATGACGCGCAAGCACGCAGTTGAGTGCCGTCTGGTCGTCGATTGCCCCCTTGAATGTGCTTCCCATAGCATAAATCATCAGACACGGGCGCGATGTGTCGAGTGCCGCCTCAAGCGAGTCGGGAATCATACGCCCCATGTCGTCGCTCTTCACAAGCCTCACATCGAGGTTCTGCAAGTCGCACAGACGGTAGTTGCTGTAGTGAGCCTCATCTGAAACATACACTATCGGTTCTTTGCCCGTGGTGTGCTTCAAGTAGTTTGTGCCAAAATAAATGCCGTGATTGTTGCCGTCGGTGCCGCTCATCGTCACCAATCCCCACACATCATCGTTCGAAAAGCCGTATTTAGGCGCGAAATACTCTATCACCTCGCGCTCAAACTCTCCCGATGACAGTGCGCCAACTTTGCCGAATGGGTCTCCGGCATTGTTGATTAGGAAATTCTCCATTCGGTTGTCAGTGTACCAATTGTAGAAACCGGTGAGAGCCATCGACACCTGGTTGCAGGGATAGCCGAGCGTGCGCGGACGCTCCTGGTGACATTTCTCAGTCCATCGGTCGAGTTTCTCAAATCCCGACTTCACCGTAGGTTGCGCCCACAGCATATTGCCGGCAGCCGCCACAGCCACCAGCACCACAGCCCACTTAAATATCATTCGTTTCATTGTTGCCTGTTTAGTCTATATTATTGTCCGACAATACTTTTTCATTCTATCCACTGTTTAGTGAAGGGGGACCTTCTCAGTGGCTGGGAGTGTGGCGTTACGCTCGTCTACGGCATCTGCCACAGTCCGGGCGAGGGTGAGGAACGAAGCCCCCGACACGCTGTTTTGCAGCGTCACAGGCAAGCCGTCATCGCCTCCACGGCATATTCCTGCCACAAGCGGTATCTGCCCGAGCAGCTTCACGCCGAGTGTCGCGGCAAGATTCTTGCCACCGTCCTTGCCGAAGATGAAATATTTTTCATCGGGGTGGGCGGCTGGTGTGAACCACGACATATTTTCCACAATTCCGAGGATTGGCACATTCACCTTGTCGCTGCGGAACATGCTCACGCCCTTGCGTGCATCGGCAAGTGCCACCTCCTGCGGGGTAGTTACCACTATTGCCCCGGTTATGGCAAGCGTCTGCACAAGCGTTAGGTGTATGTCGCTTGTGCCGGGAGGCATGTCGATGATGAAGTAGTCGAGTTCTCCCCAGTGAGCCTCACCAATAAGCTGTTTCAGTGCATTGCTCGCCATTCCTCCGCGCCAAAGCACTGCTTTCTCCTTGTCGACAAGGAAGCCTATCGACAGCAGCTTCACGCCGTATTTCTCAATGGGCAATATGAGGTTGCGCCCCTCTACGGTTGTCATGTAGAGCTGCTCGTCTTCCACTCCAAACATCTTAGGCACTGAAGGGCCGAAAATGTCGGCATCAAGCAGCCCGACCTTGTAGCCAAGCTGTGCCAGCGACACAGCCAAGTTGCTTGCTACAGTGGATTTTCCCACTCCGCCTTTGCCCGACGACACGCCGATGATATTCTTCACGCCAGGAAGCGGATTTTCAGGCTTCGGCGGCAACTGTGTACGCGATTTCATCGCTATGTTGCCCTTTATCTCCACATCAGGCGAGATGTAGGTGTTGATGGCAGTCTCAGCAGCACGAATCACCGACTTTGCAAATGGGTCGGTGGGCTTGTCGAATACTATCGAGAACGACACTTTCATTCCGTCGATGCGTATGTCGTCCTCCACCATTCCGGCAGTCACAATGTCGGTTCCTGTGCCCGGATAGCGCACATTTTTCAATGCCTCAAGAATGAGGTTGGGATATAGTCGTAGTTCCATTTTTTCTTTCTCCAAAAAGTGTTTTTTAAGATTCAAGCCGTCTGCGTGTCGGCGCATAAGGCTAAGTTTCAGCCATTCAAGCCTCGCTGTCACTCTTTCTCTTCGAGCAATTGGGGGCACTGAATGTAGCCGCGCGAAAAGCTGCGGTAGGTGTCCTCCTCAATCTCTATGTCAGGCTCTTTTAGCTCAGTGTCGGGAGTGAGGTGGAATTGCAGATATTTAATCGTGAGTCCGCGGTCGAGCCACTGCTGCTCGTAGAAAGTTCGTATTTCCAGAATATCATCGGCAAGCCCCGAGTGATACAGGTCGGCAGTGTTCACCTCCACAGGCAGTCCGTTGAGAGCCACCATCGCATCGGTGTAGGTATAGAGGAACGGACTGTCGGTCTTCAGGTGCACAAGCCCATTGGACTTCAGAATGAGGCGATACAGTTCCATAAATCGCGTCGATGTGAGACGCTTGCGCACTTTCCGCATCTGCGGGTCAGGGAATGTAATCCATATCTCGCTCACCTCGCCCGGTGCGAAGAAGCGGTCAATCAGCTCAATGTTGGTGCGCAGGAATGCCACGTTTGCCAGCCCTTCGGCATGCGCCTGCTTTGCCCCGGTCCACATTCTTGCACCCTTTATGTCGATGCCTATGTAGTTCTTGCCGGGGAATCGGCGTGCAAGCCCCACGGCATACTCGCCCTTGCCGCAGCCCAGTTCCACCACAATGGGATTATCGTTGTCAAACACCTTCGCGCCCCAGCAGCCGCGGAGTTCGCAATAGCGGTCGTGAATCGCTGCAAAGGGGAACTGGTACACATTTGGCAATTGTTCCATTTCGGCAAATTTCTTCAGTTTGTTCTTTCCCATCTTGGTCGTCGTGTTTAGTGTTGAATGTCTCCCGCTGCGTTGCGGAAGGCATAAAGGTGGTTATGTAGTCGTGTGATGCAGGGCATCGCCTATTCTATTTGCGAAGGAGTTTGAACACTCTTGTTTCGCCGCCTTCAAGCTTCACTGCCGAGAGCACTATGCCCGATGTGATTGCCGAGGTGTCGATACGCACCTCACACGAATTGCCGCGAGTGGTGCCGCAAAGCGTACCGCCATCATCGAAGATGCTCACACTCTCTATCTCGTCTGAAGCTGTGATGCAAAGTGTGCTGCCATCAAACCACGCCCTTATTGCCAAGTCGGCACCGGCCATGGGCGCATCTGTAGCTGCTATGTCCTGAATGTCGAAGTCGCTCCATTGCGCCGCACTTTGATACGAAGGAATCGAGGCTTTTTCCACATAGAGCACGGTGCGATGCTCTCCGTTCATTCCCTTAAATGCCTCCTTGCCAAGCTCCGGCACGGTGAGCGGATAAGCCACAACGTATGAAGGGCGCGACCCCTCAAAGGCATTGTCGCCTATGTACGACAGGTCGACCGGCAGCTTCAGTGAGTTGTTGCGTGAGGTGTTGCCATAATAGGCATAGTCGCCAATAGTCTGGGCATATTCGGGTACTGATATGTTGTCAACCGATGCACTGCCGAAGAATACTCCCTCAGGCACATCGGCAAGCGACTCCGGCAGCTTGGCTTTCTTGATTTTAGTGCCTGCAAATGCCCATTTGCCCACCTTCTCAACATTCGGACAAAGGGCAAAGTCGAAACTTGCAAGCGCACTCCCCATGAAGGCTTCCTCGCCTATCGAATGGAGCGGCGAGCCTTCGGGCACCCCGACTGTGGTGAGCTTGGTGCAGCCGGCAAAAGCACGGTCGCCTATGCTGAGCACATTCTGCCCAATCTGCACTGAGGCGAGTTGGGCGCAGTCGGCAAATGCCCCTGCTCCTATCTGGCGCACGTTCACTGCCACTTGCTTCAATCCGCTGGAATTGAAGGCATTCTCCCCTATCGTGGTCACGCTCTCGGGTATGGATATAGCCTCAAGTGCCGAACACCCGGCAAATGCAGCTTCGCCTATGCCGCTCAACTGCGCCGGCAATGTCACGCTCCGCAATGCGCTTCCGAAGAAGGCATACTGTGGCAGCTCACCGGCAGCAAACGCGCTGCGGCTGCCGAAGTAGCACTCATCGCCACGGCAAGTGTAGGCTTCAACCTCCACACCGCTCATATCCAGCAGGCTAAGACTCAACAGATTGTCGGCTATAAACGCAAAATCGCGCACATCGACCGAACCGGTCACGATAAGCTCTGTCACATTCTTGTCGCTCACCTGCTTCGACAACTCTCCGGGTGCGGTGGTCACACTCATGGCACTCGCGCCAAGCACTGTCGCGAGCAATAAAACTATTGAAAAAATTGATTTTCGCATCTTTATCTGAATAAAAGAATTTCTGTCAATGATTTATATTTTGCAAATTTAATCGAAATCCGCGAATTTTCCCCTAATCCCCTCAAAAAAAACGCCTCGCCGCCTCCTTTTTTCATCAATTGGACACCAAAATTGAAAAACTTCGTTTTTCTTTTTGCTGCAATCCTCATTTGTTGTAATTTTACGCCACGAAACTAACCGAAATATGACAAACGATATTCTTTGGGTCATTCCTGCTCGTGGAGGCAGCAAGGGAATCCCCGGTAAAAACATAAAGCCACTCGCCGGAAAGCCTCTTATCGGCTACTCAATTGAGGTGGCACGTGCCTTTGCCTCCGACGAACACATCTGCCTTTCGACCGATGACCCTGCCATTGCTCGCGTGGCTGAAGATTCTTTTGGGCTGAAAGTGCCTTTCCTGCGCCCTGCCGAACTTGCCACCGACCGAAGCGGCACCTACGGTGTACTGCTTCACGCACTCGATTTCTATGCCGCACAAGGCAAAAACTACTGCACTCTGGTACTGCTTCAGCCCACATCGCCTTTCCGCACAGTCGACGACGTGCAGCGTGCCATCGATCTCTACTCCCCCGACATCGACATGGTGGTGACCGTGAAGGAAGCTGCTACCAACCCCTACTACAACGCCTTTGAGGAGGACGAAAACGGATTTCTGCACATATCGAAAGGCGAAGGACGCTACACGCGCCGCCAGGATGCCCCAAAGGTGTGGGAATACAATGGTGCCGTCTATGTGATAAATGTAGCTTCGCTACGCCGCATGACACTCGGCGAGTTTCCACGCCGCCGCCTCTGCGAAATGCCGGCAAGCCACTCGGTCGACCTCGACACCCCGATTGACTGGCTCGTTGCCGAAATGCTTATCAACAATTCAAAATAACCAACTATTATGGATTACGTCGTTATACTCTTCGTCTGCCTCATTTTCACCCAATTCATAGCACCGCCTATCGAGAATTATTTCAACCAACGAATGAAAAAGGGCTGGCGACGCTGGCTGGCAGTATTTGCTGTGTCGTTTGTGGCTCTTTCAATCCTCTACTACATCGCATATCTAATCACAGGAATTACCGTGAAATGAGCCGCAGCAGAATTGCAATAATTGTGGCAATAGTAGCACTCGTGGTGGTGGCAGTGGTGATTTACGCCACTTTCGACCCCTCGGCATCGCGCTTCTTTCCGCGATGCCCATTCTTAATGATCACCGGGCTGATATGCCCCGGATGCGGCACTCAGCGTGCCATTCACGCCCTGCTCCACGGCGATTTGCTCACGGCACTGCGATTCAACGCCCTGCTGCCGACATCGGTCGTTCTGCTCGCCCTCTACGGCTATGCTGAAGTGGTGCGCAAAAGCCACCCACGCTTCTACAGCCGCGTGAACAGCTCCACAGCCATCACAGCAGTGCTGATAGTGGTTGTGGCATGGTGGATTGTGCGCAACGTTTTCGGCTGGTAACGCTGTGCGTCGCCCCTAAAATACCGAAAACATCTGTGCGATGATAAGGAATGGCACAGTTATAAGTCCTGCCACAATTCCGGCAATGCACCAAATTGCAGCGCGGTCACTGTAGCGGTTTGCTCCCTCCAAGTCACCGGCTCTGAATTTTGCGCCTACCTGGGCGGCATACACTATTGCTATGATGCCGAAAATCTGGCAGCAAAGCACCGTAGTCAGTATCGCCCACACCATATTGGTGGGAGGACACACCTGGTCGCCCGCACACTGTTGCTGCTGTGGCTGCGAAACCGGAACTTGAGGCACTGCAGGTGGCTGTTGCTGAGCTATTGGCGTTTGCGGAACAAAGGGCTGCTGTGGCACCACGGGAGGCTGTTGTGGAATAGGCGGAACCTCCGTCTCCTGCTCATCGGTCGGAGTTGTATCATCTATTTCCGGCTCTTCCACATCGGTGGGAGTGGCAGGAAACAGGTCGTCAAGTTCGCTGAAATTCTGCACCATCACCCAGTCGCCAAGACCCTCACGCCACACAAAAGAGTCGCGCGTCAATCCCAGACCGAGCAGCTCCTCTTTCTCTACAGGCCCGTGCTGCACGCCATTGATATTTGCCCAATACTTCATATTTCAATTAAAATTTTCCAAAAAACGCGTTATTGCATTATTCCACTGCAAACTTAGCAAAAATTTGTGCAAATCGAAAGCAGTGCGCCAAATTTATTTGAGCGCAATGCTGAGTGCCGCCAAATTTATCCGCAAAAGCGTTCACCACAGCTCTCGCGGATGGAGAGGGAAAAAATGAAGCACTTTCGTCCTGAATTAGGAGGCGGAAGAGAATTTAGCGGTTCCAATCATTCGCTTTAATCTCCCAAAAACCGTTTCTTCTGCCGTTTTTACGCTCAATGATACCTTTCTCGGTTAAATTTACGGTAATGGTCTTGATTGTTCTCTCTGATTTGCCTATATGGGCTGCAATTTCTTTTTGCGTTGCTTTAGGTTGTTCTCGCAAAAAGTTCAACACAGCGATTTCTTCCAAAGTGCAATTCAAAGTGCAAATTTTGCACTTTGGAACAGCGTCACTTGATATGCTTGCACTTTGCACGGCTTGCGTAGAAGATTCTTGAACAAGCATAGCCCGATTCTTCAGTTCGTTATGTTCCGAAAGAATTAGATTCCGGAAAAACGCCTCAATGTATTCGGTAGTGGCATAAATACCCTTGCCCAAATTATTGTAGTTAGCACGAACCAAGGCATTGCGGAAATACCATGAATGATTTGCAAATATATCGTTGCTAATGTCGAATCCGAAAGTGCGCAAGTATTTGATTGTAAATACAGCCGTTGTACGCGTATTTCCCTCTCCGAATGCGTGAATTTGCCAAACACCTGATATAAACTTGGCGATATGAGTGATAGCATCGTTTATGTTTAAATCTTTATAGCTAAAATTCTTCTCCTGCATGAAATCAAAATCAAGAGTTTCTCGTATACTGTCTGCACTGGCATAAAGAACAGCTTCCCCTTTCAACACCCATTCTTTTTTGGATATATTGTAATCCCTGACTTTTCCTGCGAATTTATAGATACCTTGGAAAAGGTGGCGATGAATGGCGATATACTCAACGGGCGAGAGCGTAAAAGTTTTTTCCGACAATATCTCAGTGATACGTGCCGACACTTTATCGGCTTCTTCCGTTCTGTCTTCTATGTCGGTTCTAACGGCCTTTGATTGGTAGTAATTATCAATCAGTCGTTTGGCTTCTTCTATAGTTATGTCCCCCTCAATATGCTGACGAGCCGTTTGTATCAGATATTCCGACGGTTTCAAATCGTCAACCGCCTGCAAGCCGATAGCGGTCTGCCAAGCATAGCCTTTTTCTCTTTTCTGAGGCTCACCTTGTCTTATATATTCTTCGAAGTCATTCATCAAATGTCGTATTGTTGTGCCATTTGGTTTAGTTTTTCGATATGCTTCGCAAATTTAATGCGTTTTTCAATATCTATCAAATCTTCCACCCATTTTTTGGCTGTGTAAAGCAGCGGCGTGAGGCATTTGTGGGTGATGAGGCTGAAAAATTATGATAAATAATACTAAACAAACACAAATAAACATAATTTTTTGAAGGTTGATTTGGGTTATATATTAAATAAGTTGTAAATATGAAGGAATAGTGGTATATTTGCAGTGAGTTTTAGGAAACTGAATTCGGAGGGGGCAGGGTTTGCTCCCTCGTTTTTTTGCCAATGGGCAACTGCCATGCGATGCCGGGCTTTTAAGGAAGCCGAAAGTCGGTGGCAGGCATTAGCCGCCCGGTGAGAGTGGCTATATGCACTTGTGTGTTGGCAAATGAGTTTTGCAGATTTATACGATTTATTATATGATTGATAAAAAAGCTATAACCGATGTAGTGAATGAGGCTCTTGAGCAGAGCGATGCATTCCTTGTTGATGTCACTGTGAGCGGCGACAACCGCATTGTGGTGGAAATCGACAGCTTCTCAAGTGTGAGCATCGACGACTGTGTACGCCTCAACGACATTATCGAAGCTCACTTCGACCGCGACGTGGAGGACTATGAGCTTGAAGTTGGCTCAGCGGGTCTAACTTCGCCCCTGCGTGTAAAGGCTCAGTACGACAAGAACATCGGCAACCCTGTGGAAGTTCTCACTGCCGACGGCCGCAAGCTGAAAGGCGAACTGAAGGCTGCCACCGACTCCGACTTCACCATTGTGGTGAGCCGAAAGGTGAAACCAGAAGGTGCAAAGCGCCCGGTGATGGTCGATGAGGACATCACGCTGAAATACGACGAAATAAAATATACTAAATACTTAATAGAGTTTTAACAACGACTATGGCAAAGAAAGAGGAAACCATTGATATGGTTGACCGTTTTTCAGAATTCAAAGAGCTGAAAAACATCGACAAGACCACAATGATTAGCGTCTTGGAGGAATCGTTTCGCAGTGTCATCGCTAAAATGTTTGGCAGCGATGAAAACTTCGATGTGATTATGAACCCCGACAAGGGCGACTGCGAAATCTACCAAAACCTCGAAATCGTACCCGACGGCGAGGTAGTCGACCCTGTGAAGCAAATCTGCATCACCGACGCTAAGAACGACCCCGCCGACCCCGACCCCGACTGCGAGATTGGCGAGGACCACACCAAGAAGATTGATTTTGCCAGCTTCGGCCGCCGTGCCATTCTCAACTTGCGACAGACGCTTGCCAGCAAGATTCTCGACCTGCAAAAAGATGCCATCTACTCAAAATTCAAGGAGATGGAGGGAGAGCTTGTAACTGGCGAAGTCTATCAGCTCTGGAAGAAGGAAATTCTGCTTCTCGACGACGACAAGAACGAACTGCTCCTCCCCAAGGACCAGCAGATTCCGAGCGACTTCTACCGCAAGGGCGAGACCGTGCGTGCCGTGATTTACAACGTCGACAACAAGAACAACAACCCCAAAATCACCGTGTCGCGCACTAGCGAGAATTTCCTGCGCCGACTCTTCGAGCTTGAAGTGCCCGAAATCCACGACGGACTGATTCTTATCCGCGCCGTTGCACGAATCCCGGGTGAACGTGCCAAAATCGCCGTCGAGAGCTACGACGACCGCATCGACCCCGTTGGAGCGTGCGTTGGTGTGAAGGGTGCACGCATTCACGGCATCGTCCGCGAGCTGCGCAACGAGAACATCGACGTGATCAACTACACAAGCAATCCGCAGCTCTTCATTCAGCGCGCACTCAGCCCTGCCAAAATCTCGTCGATCCGACTCGATGAGGAGAACAAGCACGCCGAGGTGTTCCTGCGTCCCGAGGAGGTGTCGCTCGCTATCGGTAAGGGTGGCTTGAACATTCGCCTTGCAACTATGCTCACAGGCTACGACATCGACGTATATCGCGACCTTGAGGACAACGAGGAGGACATCTACCTCGACGAGTTCAAGGACGAAATCGACGCCTGGGTGATTGAGGCTCTCAAGGATATGGGCTGCGCCACCGCAAAGGCTGTGCTCAACACTCCGCGCGAAGAGCTTATCGAAAAAGCCGACCTTGAGGAAGACACCGTCGACAATGTTATCAAGGTGCTCAAGGCTGAGTTTGAGGACTAATCACTGATATGCCCCTGCCGCCCGTGCGCGGCTCCATATTTTCTCCATTTCTCCAGCAATAAAAGAACTGCGGCACACCACCCCACTCCAGCCGGGTGGTGATGCCCGATAAATAAAGAACGAAAGTAGTATATATGCCAGTAAAGATTAGTAAAGTAGCAAAGGACCTGAACGTGGGAACTCAAACCCTCATCGACTTTCTAAGCAAGAAAAAAATCACGGTCGACCCCAATCCCAACGCCCGCATTAGCGACGAGCACTACCAGATGCTCCTCAACGAATTCAAGACCGACAAGGACCAGCGCATCAAGTCGGACAATTTCAGCAGCGAGCGCCGTCAGGAGAGGGCTAAACCTGCGTCAGCACCAACAGCTACCGAACAGTCGAAGGAGCAGCCTAAGCCTGAGGTTATCAAGACATCTGTGGAGCATGTGCAGGCTCCGAAAATAATTGGTAAAATCGACTTGAACAAGCCGGTCAAGTCGGCTGCGACTAAGCCTGAAAAGCCAAAAAGCCAGCCCGAAACGCCAAAGAAGGAGCAGCCTAAGCCTGTCGCAAAGGCTCCTGAGAAGCCTGCCGTGAAACCGGCAACGCCTGCCGTAGCGAAAGAGGCTCCTAAGCCACAGCCTGCACCGAAGGTGGCAGAAACACCTGCCAAGTCCGACGATGGAGAAACCGAAATATTCACACTCAACAAGCCTACGCTCCGCACCACTCTCAATGTGGTTGGCAAAATCGACCTTTCGGCTATCAACCAGCAGACTCGCCCTAAAAAGAAGAGCAAGGAGGAGAAGCGCAAAGAGCGTATCGACAAGGACAAGGCTCGCCAGGAAGCTCGAAATGCTGCTGCCGAAAGCGGCGACCGCAAAAAGCGCAAGCGCATCGGCAAGGAAAAAATCGACATCGACAAGAGCGCAAGCCAAATCACTGCACAGCCCTCGAAGAAGGAGCAGACCAAAGGCTTGGCTGCCGAGAAAGGCTCGAAGAAGAACCGCAACAAGAGCAAGCGTCCGCTGAAGCCCGAAGTGAGCGATGAGGAAGTGCAGAAGCAGGTTAAGGAGACTCTTGCACGTCTCACCACCAAAGCTCCAAAGAAAGCTGCCAAGTGGCGCAAGGAGAAGCGTGAGGACTTCCGCGAGCGTGAGCGCGAGGCTGCCGAGCTTGAAGCTGCTGAGGAAAAGACACTGAAGCTCACCGAGTTCGTTACAGCCAACGACCTGGCTGTGATGATGGACGTGCCTATCAACAAGGTCATTGGCACATGCATGAGCATCGGTGTGATGGTTTCAATCAACCAGCGTCTTGATGCCGAAACCATCAACCTCGTCGCCGACGAGTTTGGATTCAAGACTGAGTTTGTCAGCTCTGAAGTGGTTGAGGCTATCAACTCCGAAGAGGACTCGGAGGAGGATCTCCTGCCGCGTCCACCGGTTGTAACCGTGATGGGACACGTCGACCACGGAAAGACTTCGCTCCTCGACTATATCCGTAACGCCAATGTGATTGCCGGTGAGGCTGGAGGTATCACGCAGCACATAGGCGCATACAATGTGAAGCTGAAAAACGGGCAGCACATCACCTTCCTCGACACTCCGGGTCACGAGGCATTCACTGCCATGCGTGCACGCGGTGCGAAGGTGACCGACATCGTTATCATCATCGTGGCTGCCGACGACAGTATCATTCAACATCACAAAGATCCACTAAACCATAAAACAACAACCGGTCAGCCTATCATTATTGCCATCAAAATAC
>CAMFSS010000008.1 GCA_945983195.1 uncultured Prevotellaceae bacterium
AACAAGGAATTCTGGGATCTCTATCAAGCCAATTTCGACCTCATACACGAGAATTTCTTCCGCAACCTGCGGCAACGCTACCCGGCTCTCACGCCCAGCGACCTGAAATTCTGCGCGTTCCTCCGCCTCAATCTGTCGACAAAAGACATCGCCAACATCACCAACCTCACAATCCGTGGTGTCGAGGCTGCCCGCTACCGCCTGCGCCGTAAGCTACAGCTTCCTGAAGGCACGTCGCTCGTCGACTTCTTCATCGACTTCAAGTAGCAACAGCCCCCACAAAGGAGACAAATACAGGCACTGAAGCAACTGCTCACCGGCAGCTCTTGGGACAAACCTCCGATCTATCCGACTGTGAAATAAGCAGCAGCTTGTCGCCGCTGCGGAGCCGCAGCGAGCCGTTGGGCACAAGGTAACGCTCATCGCGCTTCACTATCATCACAAGTGTGCCTTCGGGCAGATTGAAGTCTTTCAGAGTGTCGCCGGCAGTGAGCATGTCGGGAGTCACAGTCATGTCGCTGAGGTTGCTGTCGATCTCGTCAGGCAGCTCCACGCCAAATTCGTTGCCCTCCTTGGGCATGGGCGACGAAAGTCCCAGCCATTGCGCCATGCGCGACACCGTAGTGCCCTGCACGATGAGTGATATTATGGTGATGAAAAACACAATGTTGAATATCTGCCCTGCTCCGGGCACATTCTCCACCACAGGATAGGTGGCGAAAATGATGGGCACCGCGCCACGCAGCCCCACCCACGACACGAAAAGTGTGGATTTCGCGGTAATGCGCTTGCCAAAAGGCAGCAGGCACAGATACACGCTAAGCGGACGCCCCACCACTATCATGAACACGCCTATCAGCGTTGCCACCACTGCCACATCGAGCATCTCATGCGGATTCACGAGCAACCCGAGGCAGAGGAACATGATTATCTGCCCCAGCCATGTGAGTCCGTCCATAAAGGTGCGTATTTCACGGCGGTACTTGATTTTGCGGTTGCCAACTATGATTCCGGCAATGTACACCGCAAGATAGCCGTTGCCCGACAGCAAATCGGTGAACGAATAGGTGAAAAACACAAACGCAAGCAGCAATATCGGGTAGAGTGCCTGGTTGTCGATGTTGAGGCGGTTAAGCATCAGCACGGCAAGCCTGCCAAAAACGTATCCGGCAAGTGCTCCCACCGCAAACTGCACTACGAACGACCCTACGATTGCCCCCACACCCATTCCGGCAGTATTCACAAGCTGTATGAGCACTATGGTGAGCATGAATGCCATTGGGTCGTTGCTTCCGCTCTCAAGCTCGAGCATGGGGCGAAGATTGTGCTTCAGATTGATTTTCTGCGAGCGGAGTATGGCAAACACCGATGCCGAGTCGGTCGACGACATTGTGGCGGCAAGAAGCAGCGACGTGGTGAGCGGAAAGTAGATGTTGCTCCACGACATTCCCGAAATCCACCAGATAAACACGCCCGTGAGCAGGGCTGTGAGCAGCACGCCCACTGTGGAGAGCACAATTCCCGGAGCAAGTATGGGGCGTATTTCACGCAGACCGGTATCCATACCGCCCGAAAACAGAATCACGCACAGCGCCACCATGCCTATGAACTGCGCCTCAAATGCGTTGTGGAACTGTATTCCAAGTCCGTCGCTCCCGAAAAGCATTCCCACCAGCAGGAACAGCAACAGTGTGGGCACACCGAAGCGGTAGCCCGTTTTCCCCACTACGATGCTAACAAAAAGCAGTATCGAACCGATGAGCAGTATGTTTCCGGTAGTAAAAAGCATAGATGATGTCTGTGTTTTTTGAGTTTTGAAAAAAGATATTCTGTCTATATTCTGCAACAAATATAGCAATTTTTTTGTTCATAAAGAAAACGGCTGCCACGTCAGCCCGGCACTCTACTCTGCACCGCAGGATTTGCAAAATTTGAATTTATACACTATTTTTGCAGCCATGAAACGGGAAATGCACATACCGGCAATGCTTGCATGCCTGCTCGTAGCGGCGTGCATGGCAATAATGGGCAACCACCGCAATGTGATTGCCACCGATGCTGTGCCTGTTGCCGATGCTGCAAGCGTGCAGAAGCCCTGCCGCGAGTGCATCACCGCTATGCCGACGGCTGATGCCGTGGGCATTGAGTGCATGCCGCAAATCTCCGTTCCTCACACCGCCGTCGGTCGCACCGGCAGAGTGCAGCAGTTCCGTTCAGGCAGTTCCGGCGGCTTTGCAGGCAGCAATTGCCGCAATGTGTCAGTCACACGCCGCACCGCATCAGGAAGCCTGCACATATTCGGCACCTCATCGCCCGTGTGCTGCAATTTCATGAAAAACTACTACATCTACATGCTTCGGCGAATAGTGATTTAGCCGCCCCACCCCCGAAAAAGCACTTTCCAAAACGTATCGTTTTCACACATTGCTGCGCGCGCACATCGCTTCGCGCCGTTGCATCACATTTTTCACAACCGCAAGGGATTACCACACACATTCCCCTGCAAATCAATAATATATATTAGAATTATGGCTAATCAAAACATCAACTCACATATCATCGAAGCCACTGCCGATGTGGCTCGCACTATCGACTCAACTTCAATCTGCACATCAACACTAATCTTAATCGCCGGGATCGCCCTTTTCTACTCTTCGTTCAAGTTTGGCCCCGATGCCGATGAAATGTCGATGCTCTGCCTGCTCCTGGGGCTGTTTGGCTCGGCTATTGGAATGATTATGCTTGCCGTGCGCAACACCAAGCTCGTGTATCTTCCCACCGGAAGCCGACTCAGAACGTCGGCAATCTACTTCAAGCGCGACGACCTCGCCAAAGTGGAGCAGCTTGCCAACAACACCATTGAGGCTGCAAAGCTGCCCCAATGCGATGCCAACGGCACGGTGCGAATCGACACCCTCATTTCATCTGATGGTGCTTTTGCTGCATCACAGGTGTTCATGCACAGCGATTTCATGTATAATCCTATGAGCAAAATACACACCTACACCGGCGAAGCGGCACAATCGTTCATCTCCAAAATCAGGCACTTAACCCGCTAACCCTCCTGAATTTGGCTTAATAATGGCAGAGCGCTGAAATAATTTTGCCGCTGTGCTTTCGATTTGCTCAAATTTTGCGTAAATTTGCAAATGGAAAACTGTCTCTCACGGCATTCCGCCGGGTGGCAGATTTCCATTTTGTTATTGAAACTGTTTCCAACCCATTTAATGTACTCTCGACAATGAATCTCATTCGGCCCAAAATTCTCATCATCTACACCGGTGGTACTATCGGAATGATTGAAAATCCGGTGACGCACGCATTGCAGCTTTTCGATTTCACACATCTTATCGACAATGTGCCGAAAATCAAGATGCTCGATTATGAGATTCACAACATTCAGTTCAATCCTCCCATCGACTCGGCAAACATGTCGCCACAACACTGGTGCGACATCGCTGCAATCATCGAAAAGTACTACGACGCTTTCGACGGCTTTGTGGTGCTCCACGGCACCGACACCATGGCATTCACGGCATCGGCGCTGAGCTTTATGCTCGAGAATCTGCACAAACCGGTAATTATCACCGGATCGCAGCTGCCAATTGGCGAGGTGCGGACCGACGGCGAGGAAAACCTGATTACCGCACTGCAGATTGCCGCTGCACGCGATGCTCACGGCGACCCGATGGTGCAGGAGGTGGCTATCCTGTTTGAGAACTATCTGTGGCGCGGAAACCGAAGCACCAAAATGAGTGCCGACAACTTCAATGCCTTCAAGAGCAACAACTATCCGCCTTTGGCGAAAATAGGACTCGACATTCACTTCAATGAGGACGCGCTCTACCGCGTTCCGTCGAAGCGTCCGCTGAAGGTTCGCTACAATATGGATCCCAACGTGATGTTCATCAACCTCTATCCGGGTATCCCCGAAAGCACTCTGCGCTACTTGCTGCACACGCCCAACCTCAAGGGCATTGTCCTCAAGACGTTTGGTGCCGGCAACGGACCGATGGAGTCATGGTTCACAGGTGCTATACGCGAGGCAGTGGAGCGCGGCATAGTGATTCTCAATGTCACACAATGTGTGAATGGCGGTGTTCACACCACACTCTACGACACAGGCAACGGTCTTGCACGCGCCGGCGTGGTGAGCGGACACGACATCACCAGCGAGGCGGCAATCACCAAGATGATGTATCTTTTCGGAATGGGTCTGCAAGCCGAAACGGTGAAGAAGTACATGAGCTACTCCCTCTGCGGCGAAGTGACAATTTCATAGCACTCTCATTGCCCTGCCTCTTTCAGCTCGGCAGCGTGGAGAGTGCCTCGCGCTTCGGCAGCAAGCATAATCAGCTCGTCTTTCACGGCATTGGGCAGTGATATGCCACGGAGCTGTATCGAGCGACCCCAGGCGGCAACCTCCTCAGGACGGAGTGTGTAGAGGACATCCCGAAACTGCTCTATCTGCTCATCGGTGTAGTCCTCTGGAGCAACGCCGCGGTATTCATCAAGTTCTTCATCTTCAAAGTATTCAATTTCTTTGCTCACGGCAGCGAGCAGAGAGTCTTTTTCGCACGTAAGGTGCTGTCCGCAGCAGCCTTCGGGGCGGTCATCGGCAGGCGTGTCG
This sequence comes from uncultured Prevotellaceae bacterium, assembly GCA_945983195.1. Taxonomy (GTDB): domain Bacteria; phylum Bacteroidota; class Bacteroidia; order Bacteroidales; family Muribaculaceae; genus CALZFJ01. Next base: position 4,631 of record CAMFSS010000008.1, read on the forward strand.
GTAGGCACGGCATCATCGGTGGTCACATCGGCATCACCGGCATTGCGGCGCGGCATAAATCGCTGAAGCACATAGAGCAATGCACCTGTGAGCACTGTCACGGCAAGTATGATGAGTGCTCCCGTCATTGGCGAGCCTCCTTTCTGCATTCGCATGGTGTGAGTGTGAAGCCGGCGGCAGCAAGATGCTGCCAATAGTCGGGATAGGACTTGCTCACCACCTCAATGTCGTCGACTACAAGCCCCGGAAACAGCACCGCAGCAGGCGCAAAAGCCATTGCCATGCGGTGGTCGTCGAAGGTCGAGATATGAGGCTCGGCATCGGGTGCGCACCGCTCACCGTTCCAAGAGAGCGAAAAGTCGTCGCCGGCAGTGAGAATGTAGCCGAGCTTGTGTAGCTGCGAGCACAGAGCCTCTATTCTATCAGTCTCCTTGATGCGCAGTGTCTGCAACCCCGATATTCTGAAATGCCGCCCGAGCAGGCACGCTGTCACCACAATTGTCTGAGCCAGGTCGGGATTCTCCCCGAGGTCCATTGCAAGCGGCGCATCAGCCGGCAGAGAATATGGAGCGGCTGCCGACAGGTCGAGATACTCGCCGCAGCGGTTGGCACGCACACCCAAGTCACCGAAAAGCATCGCCACAGCCGAGTCGCCTTGTGCGCTCACCGCATGCAGCCCCTTTAGCGTGATGCGCGACTGTGGAAGCAGAGCCTGAAGCTCAAGCCAGTAGCTTGCCGCACTCCAGTCGTTCTCCACGGTGAAGTCGCACGGCACATAGCGTGCGTCAGCCGGGATTGTTATGGTGTTACTCTCCTTCGAGCAATCCACACCCACTTTGCGCATAAGCGTAAGCGTCATGGTGATGTAAGGCAGCGAAATTATCTTGCCTGTGAGCCGCACTGTGCGGCAACCCATAAGCGGAGCCACCATAAGCAGGGCTGAAATGTACTGCGAACTAACATTCCCTGCAATCTCTATGCTCTCGGCGTGAAGCCTCTTGCCGGTGATATGCAGCGGCGGGAAACCCTCCTCGCCGGCATAGTCAATCTGTGCACCGCATGAGCGCAAGGCATCTACAAGCAGTGCAATGGGGCGGTGCCGCATACGCTCAGTGCCGTCGAGAATCACCTCACAGCCTTCATGCGAGGCATAGTAGGCAGTAAGAAAGCGCATTGCCGTTCCGGCAGCACCAATGTTAACAGTGGCAACCTGCCGCGACGAATCCGTCGGAGCAGCCACATCAGTAGCAAGGGCGCGACGCATAGCATCAGTATCATCGCAAAGGGCTACGTTGTGTAGCTCTCCGCCGCACAAGGCATTCAGTATGAGCATACGGTTGCTTATGCTCTTCGATGCAGGCAAGTCAACCTCCATCACAATCCTTTCGGGTGCAAAAATCCTGTAGTCCATTCAGTTCACATTACATTTCAATCGGCAAAGTTACTGCAAGCCGAGCGCAATGGCAAATTAAAAACGAAGTTTTTCAATTTGGCATAGCTGAGGCGCAGCGTAAGTTATCCAAAGTTACTGCAAGCCGAGCGCAATGGCAAATTAAAAACGAAGTTTTTCAATTTGGCATTGCCGAGCCCCCCTCTGACACCTCAATAGCGGCACTGCCAATCGCAAAAATAGGTTAATATACAGCATATTAATCTGTTAATATATCTTAATTTTTCATATATAAAATTTGCTCTATTTCGATTTTTCTTCATATTTTTGTTGGTGAAAAATCACAAAACCACTAAAAAATATGTCAAAGACAGTAGAAACCCAAATTGACAAATGCCGTAGACTCATAGCCGGAGCCTCGGGCAGAATAGACGAATTGAACAAACTCGGTGTGTGTGAGTCGCAACTGAGCGACCTCGACGCCAATCTGTCGCGGCTTGCTGCAATGAGCAGCGATTGCGAGGCTGTACGCGAGCAGCTACACGACAAGATTGCCGCTATGCACCAAGTGCTCGACACCGTAAAAGCCTCCTTCCTGGGCATAAAAGGCACCATCAAGCAGAACTATCCACAAGAGGAGTGGACTAAATGGGGAATCGACGACCGACGTTAATCTTTAGTGCCTAAGCACGGTCGGCTTCTATTCGTCCCGCACCCTGCTATGTTGGCTTTTATAATGTTTTTTTCTAATCTATTTATGCACATATCGAGAAATTTGCACCGCCTGGCTGCCGGCTGGGTGGTGCTTTGCGTGTTTTCTCTCTCCTCACAGACCACCGAACTCAACGACGAGCTTAACCGCCTTTTCGCTATCGCCGAGAGCAACAATTCATCTATTCGCACCGAAGCAATTGCCACGCAGAAGGCGCAAAGCGACGTGAAGGCTGCCCGCAGCGAGAGGCTTCCCGACATCAATACATCGCTCACACTGTCGTACATCGGCGATGGACAGCTATGGAACCGAAGTTTCGGCGAATACACAAAAGCCGATATGCCCCACTTCGGCAATTCGTTCTCTCTGAGCGTGCGCCAGCCTATCTATACCGGTGGGGCGATAACCGGTGGAATCCGTGCCGCCGAACTGTCGGCAGGAATGGCAAAACTCAATGAAGTGCAGACGCGGAGCAACGTGCGCCTGCAACTCACAGCCCTATTCCTGCAACGTCATTGCCTTGAAAATTCTGCCGAAGTGCTGCGACGCAACATCGCTCTTGCCGACACGCTAATCAGGCTCACTTCCGACCGGCGCAATGAGGGTGTGGCTCTGAAAAACGACATCACTCGCTACGAACTGATGCGAAGCCAGATGGAGGTGAAACTCACTGCCGTCACCAATGGCATAAGCATCATCGAGCGTGATATGCTCACGGCAGCGGGCGTGACCGACCGAAATTCCCTGCAATGGAACCGGCTCGACAACGAGGCTTTCACGATTGCCGACTCACACACCGAAGACTACTGGCAGCAGCTTGCCGAGGCGGGCAACACAAGCATTCGCCAATCGGCTGTCATGCAGCAGCTAAGCGTGCAGAAGGAGAAAATCGCACGCTCGGCTTCGCTGCCAAAGGTGTCGCTTTTTGCCGAAAACAACCTCAACGGACCTATTCTCATCGAGGTGCCGCCAATCGACAGAAATTTCAACTTCTGGATGGCAGGCATAGCGGTGAGCTACGACATTTCTTCGCTCTACAAGAACAAGCGCAAAGTGCGCTCGGCTGAAATTGCAACGCGACAGGTGGAGCAGCAGAGTGTGACAACGCGCGAGAATGTGGGCGACCGAGTGCATGCGGCATACATGAACCTGCTGACTGCCCAAAGCGACCTGCAAACCCACCGTGTGAGCTGCCGACTTGCACAAGAGAACTACGAGGTGATTGCCAACCGTTACCGCGAGGGACTGGCACTTGTCACCGACATGACCGATGCCGCCAATGTGCGCCTCGATGCCGAGCTGCAACTCGTAAACTCTCAAATCTCAGTGGCAAGTGCCTACTACCAACTGAAATACATCGCCGGCGAGCTGTAGACAAGTGACAAGAAGCATTTACGGCACTGCCGACCCATACAACGCAATTTGAATTTTATTATAATGATAAACTTATGAATAACAGAAAATTTGTTCAAATAGCCTATAATGCCATCATCGCGGTACTGATTGTAGCCGGTGTGGCACTTGTGATTAAGAATTTCGTGCACTTCGGCAACGTGGAGTTTACCGACAACGCACGCATCGAGCAGCACATTACGCCTGTCAACACTCGCGTGCAGGGATACATCAAGGAGATTCGCTTCGAGGAGTATCAGCATGTGCATCGCGGCGACACCCTTGTGGTGATTGAGGAGGCTGAGTACGTCTATGCCCTTGCCCAGGCGCGTGCCAACCTTGCCAACGCCGTAGCCGGCACCTCGGCCGGCACTGCCGGAATTGCTTCCACCACTGCCAATGTGGGCGCAACCGAGGCAAGCCTTGAAGAGATGCGTGTGAGCATGGAGAATGCCCGGCGCGAAGATGCTCGCTACGAGGCTCTGCTCGCCAAAGGGGCTGTCACTCAGCAGCAATACGATGGCGTGCACACCGCTTTCCTTGCCGCTCAGGCTCGCTACCGCGCTATGGAGCAGAACCGTCGGTCGGTAGGCTCGCGCGACACTGAACAGCGTCACCGCCTGTCGCAGTCGAAGGCTGTGATTGAGGCGGCACAAGCGGCTGTCGACCTCGCAGAGCTGCGTCTGTCGTACACCGTTATCACCGCCACTGCCGATGGTGTGGTAGGGCACAAGGATATTCACGTGGGGCAGCTTGTTCAGCCCGGACAGACGATGTGCAGCATCGTCGACAACTCCGAGCTGTGGGTGGTTGCCAACTATCGCGAAACGCAACTTCCTCGCATCGCCGTCGGTGCCAAGGTGCGCATTGAGGTCGATGCTGTGCCCGATGTGGAATTTGAGGGCGAAGTGGAGCGAATCAGCAACGCCACCGGCGCAGCCTACTCAATGATACCGCAGGACAATGCCACAGGCAACTTCGTGAAAGTGGAGCAGCGTGTGCCTGTGCGCATAAAGCTGCATCCGTGCGATGCTATGGGCCGCCTGCGTGCCGGAATGAATGTGGAATGTGAAGTGGAATACTGATGAGCTACGAAATACCGAAATTTGCAATGCCGATGTTCCACGATTGGGTGCCCCGTGCTATCCGACCGTGGCTCTACGTGCTCACCGCATTCTGCTTCCAGTTTAGCAGCGGAGTCTATCTCGGTGCAATGAACGACATGATTGGCGAGCATGCGTGGATGCGCGAAGATGTGACCATGCTGCTCTACTGCTCCCTTGCCGGAATGGCGGTGTGGTTCCCCGTGCTTTTCCGCATGAAGTTCCACTTCACCAACAAGACGCTTATCCTTGCTTCGGCAGTGACCGTGGCGGCGTGCAACCTGCTCACCATGCACCGCCTGCCGCTTCCGGCAATGGCTCTGCTATGCATAGTGAGCGGTATGGCGAAAATACAGGGAACTTTCGAGTGTATGTCGAGCATACAGCCGTGGATTACGCCCCGGCGCAATTTCGGCGTATTCTTCCCGGTGCTCCACATCATTCTTCTCACTGCTATTGAGGTGACGGGATTCCTCTCGGCTGCTTTCGCCTTCTATCAGCACTGGACGATGATGCACTGGTTCATCATCGGGCTGATGATGCTCGTGATTCTGCTGCAAGTGACGCTCACACGGCCGTTCTGCCCCATGCCGCCCGAAAAGCGTGTGCCGCTGAAGGGTATCGACTGGCAGGGCGGTGCTCTGTGGCTACTGTTCTGGCTCTCGGTGGCATGGGTGCTCAATTATGGCGACTGGAAGGACTGGTATCACTCCACCGACGTGTGGGTGATGACGGCAGTTGCCTGCCTGTCGCTCGCCGCAGTGATGATGAGGATGCGCCTGCACCCTTCGCCCTACATATCGCCCAAGATTGTGCGCTACCGCTACATGCGCCCCATCATCTTCTTCATGGTGCTCTTTGAGTGCATCATATCGGTGGAACACGTGCTCGAAATGATTTACTACGAGGAGGTGATGAAATATTCCGACCTCACCTACGAGACTCTCAACCAATGGTCGCTTATCGGCATCTATGCCGGCTGCCTATTCTCGCTCGGCTGGCTTAAAGTGATGCAGTGGAGCCAATACAGGCTCATTGGGATAGGCATGGTGTTCCTGTGCCTCTACTGCATGGGGTTCTATTTCCTTGTCAACAGTGAAATAGGCTACTATCAGCTCGTACCGCCGCTCATTGCTCGCGGATTCGGCTATGCCGTGCTGTGCATAGCATTCATGTGGTGCTTGCAGCAGGTGATGTCGTTCGAGCACTTCTTCCAGGCTTTGAGCATATTCAATTTCCTGCACATGTTTGGCGGTGGAGTGATAGGTGCTGCAATACTCTCGCAGGGCGTGGGCTACTACGTAGGCGACGGTTTTGCTCGCCTCACCGGCTACATCAATCCGGTGGCTTGGAGCAGCCTCGGTGCACCGATTGAGGCGCTCGGAGTGCAGATGGAGGGTATGGTGACCGACTTGCTTGCACAGACGGTGAAAATACTCTACGGCTGGACCATCTATGCCACTCTCGCATTCATTGCAATATTCCTGCTTCTCGACCGTCACGGCGTGCGTCATCGCATCAAGCGTATGCCTTCGTGGGCAACTGTCGGGGCTTGGACGCTGAGCCGCTTCCTCCGCAAGCATTAGCGGCAAATTGCAGCATCAGCAGCCTGAAACATACAGTAAAGAGGGCATATCACGCAAACGCGTCGATATGCCCTCCACACTATTTGATTAAGCTATTGGGTGTCAGCAGAACTTGCCGAAATCGGTCTTCTTCATGTCGCCTTCAGCGAGGAATGTCTCGTGGAATGCGAGAGCCGCCTTGAGCGTGTGCGGTGTCTGGCCGCCCTTGCCCATATTGAGATACTCACGCAGCAGCGGACGGTAGTCCGGGTGTGCGCAGTTCTCGATGACGGTGTGTGCACGCTGCACCGGGTCTTTGCCGCGAAGGTCGGCAACACCCTGCTCGGTGATAAGGATATCCACTGAGTGCTCGCTGTGGTCGAGGTGCGACACCATAGGCACAATGGCACTGATGAGTCCGCCCTTGGCAACCGACGGACAACTGAAAATCGAAATGTAGGCATTGCGGGTGAAGTCGCCCGAACCGCCGATTCCGTTCATCATCTTGGTGCCGGTGACGTGGGTGGAGTTGATATTGCCGAAGATGTCGGCCTCAAGCGCGGTGTTCATGGTGATTACACCAAGTCGGCGCACAATTTCGGGGCTGTTGGATATTTCGCCCGGACGCATCACCACCTTGTCGTGGAATTTGTCGATATTCTCGAAGAACTCTGCCATTGTCGGCTTCGAGAACGTCATGGAGCAGGTGCTGGCGAAGCGGCACTTGCCCGACTTGATGAGGTTGAGCACAGAGTCCTGAATTACCTCGGTGTACATGTCGAATGCCGGGATATGCGGATTCACGTCGAGTCCTGCAAGCACTGCATTTGCCACATTTCCCACGCCCGACTGGAGCGGCAGGAATGTCGACGGAATGCGCCCGGCCTTAAGCTCGGCAGTGAGGAAGTTGCACACATTGTCGGCAATCATCATTGTAGTCTCGTCGGCAGGCGAGAATGCGGCACCGCCGTCGGGGTGGTTGGTCTTTACTACGCCTATCACCTTTGCCGGGTCGATTTTCAGTGTTGGCACACCGGCACGGTCGCTTGCCTTGTAGATAGGTATCTCGCGACGTTAAGGATGATCGAGTGGTATATACACATCGTGCAAGCCGAAAATCTTAGGATTGAGAGCCTCATTAAGCTCAATAATCACCTTCTCGGCCATAGTTGCGTAGGTTGGGGCATTGCCCAAGCCGGTACCGAGTACTATCTCGCCGTCGTCGCTGATGCTCTGCACCTCAAGGATAGCCACATCGAGCTTCCCGAAAGTGCCGTAGCGCAGCTTCTGCGCGATTTCCGAGAGGTGAAGGTCGAAGTAGTGTGCTGTGTGGCTGTTGGCAGCCTTGCGCATGTCGGGGCACGACTGGTAGGGGGTGCGCATGTTGATGGCATTGGCACGGGCAAGTTCTCCATCGACAAAGTCGTTGGTCGATGCTCCTGTGAACATGTTGATTTTGAATTCGCGGCCTTCCTCATGCTCTTTCTTGGCAATTGCGGCAAGAGCCACGGTCACATCTTTAGGCGTACCGCTTGCGGTGAAGCCCGAAAAGCCCACATTGAAGCCATTCTTGATGTGCAGGGCGGCTTCGTGTGCCGTTAAGATAGGAAATTTCATAGCTTGTTTCTGTTTTTTCATCTTTATTTGCCATTCTCCACACCTGATAGGGAGGGGAAAAGGCATGTTGATATATAATATTATTGTTACTTTCTCGCGATTTGTTCAGAACTTGGTTTTCAGTATCTCGTGCGCTATCACAGCACGCCGCCAGTCGGTTGCGGCAGGCACATCGGGGTGCGGCTCAGCGTAGACGTCTTCATCATCGATGGGTGGCACTATCGAGTGGACACCCTCCTGCTCAGGCGTAACGGGTATGTAAGGTGCCTTGGGCAAATCAAGTGTTCCCGGCTTAGGGCGTGACTTGCGTTTCTTCTCCTGCAAGGCGGCAAAGACCGGTGAGCGGGGCAGCCATTCCTCCACATTGGGCGGCACGGCAACTGCGCGTCGCGGAGTTGCACTGTCGGTCTTTTTCTGCTTCTTGAATGAGCTTAGCAGAATCGCAATTATCACCACTATCAGGACGATGGTCTTGAAAATCATGTCATTCTTGATACTTCGTTATTATTTCAACCTCAAAATTACGAATAAAACGTGTATCAGCAAAGAAGTTTTGCAAAAATATTTCTTGACCGACTTATTATCAGTAATTTCAACCAATTTCACGAATTAATGGTATATGTCAGAATGGAGCAGCCGTACACCCGGTGCTGAATGTGCCTATTGGCGCAATTGCTTTTCGAATGGGGTGAAATTGAAGTCGCGAGGTATGGTGATTGTTACGCTCCAGATATCCTGCTCTGCGTTGTCGGCATCCTGCTGCCGCGACACATTGAGCACAATCTTGTTGCGGTTGTAGTCGTTGAGAAGCTGAACAGTCTGTGTGACAACGCGCATTCCGGTGCCTGTGTTGTTGGTGTCAACCGATGCCGGCTGCTTGGGGCAGTTGTTCTCGACGATGATTCTCGTAGCGTTGCCGGCAATGCCCTGCACTGCAATGCGCAGCATCTTCTTGCCTTTCAGCGCACGCAAGCCGTGCTTCACCGCATTCTCCACGAATATCTGCACCATCATTGCAAGAATGGTGATTTCCGAAAGATTGAGTTGTGGGTCGAATTGCTTCTCAAACTGGAACTCATTGCCAAGCGATGGACGCTCATTGGCTATATAGGTGTCGATAAAGTCAATCTCCTCCGAGAGCTGCACCGTGTAGCGGTCGCATAGCTCAAGATTCTTGCGCATGAGCTGAACAAGATTGTTGATGCCCTCATTGTTGGCAGCAAGCTCACGGTTGAGCACATTAAACACGAAGTGAGGCGATATGCGGTTGCGTATGTTGGCAAGACGCTGCGAGATGATGAGGTTGCGCAGCTTCATTTCATTCTCTATGCGGTGGCGGCGGCGCACCAGAATGTAGATTATGGTGACCGACACTATCACGATGACCGCAATCAGCAGCATATATATTTGCACCTGCATGCGGTGCATGTCGTCGTCCTTCTGCGATATGATGAGGTTGGTGCGCAGATTGGTAGTGTCCTGCACATAGCGCATGTCGATTTCGGCGATTTGGTTGCGCACCGCGGCATTGTTGATAGAGTCGCTATAGTAGCGCGAGCGCGTGAGGCAGTGATAGGCACGTTGATAGTCGTGGCGCAAGTTGAAGTAGTGTTCCATGCGCTGATAGTGGAGTGCCAGATATTTCGGACCGGCAAAAAGAGAGTCGGCTGATGCACGGGCAAGATACCCCGATGCAGCGGCAAGATTGTTGCGGCTCAGCTCAAGGTCGCCCATAAGGCTGTTGATGTAGAATCGCTTCGAAGCGTCGGCTGGCAGCAATTTGTACAGCCTCTGTGCACGGTTCAGATAGAACGATGCCGAATCGGTGTTGCCCATCATCAGCAGCACCTCGCCTAAGTTTACGTCGGCAATGAAGCGCGACTCGCGGCTGTCGAGTGCGTCAGCTATCTCCGACGCACTCTTGAACGACTTCAGGGCATCGGCATAGCGTTTCTGGAAATATAGGTTATTGCCATTCGACACATAGAAGTGATAGCGGCTGTAGGTGTCGATTTCGTGCGTCGTGTCGTTGTTGATGATTTGCTCTGCCCGGGCAAAATATTCGTTGGCATCGCGGTAGTTCTCAATGTCGGAGTAAACCTGTCCGAGTCCGCTGTAAATGCTCAGGTTCTCGTCGGTGACATGGAGCGAGTCGGCAAGCGCAAGGGCGCGGCGGTAGTAGCGCGAGGAATTGCTGGCATCACCCTTGAGGCGGTAGGCATCGGCAAGGTTGACGCACACCGGGATAAGCTCCTTCAGCGAAGCCCAGGCGGAATGGAAAAGCACATTGTAGGCATTCTTGAAGCAAGTGATTGCCGAGTCGCGGTTGCCGTAGCAGTTCACGAGAATCACCGCAGTGTGGTTCCAGAAGAGCGACTGGAGCGAATAGAGTGCCTCCGATGCCTGAGCACTCTCGCAGAAGCGCCATGCATTGCTGCGCAGCGAGTCGACTCTCGGCATATCGCCGGTTACCACGCAGGCAATCGACTTGTACAGCTCAAGACGATAGTAGGCAATGCTGTCGGCAACACGGCTCTGTGCTAACGAAAGCTGGTCGTATGCTCTTTCAGGTTGGATATATAGAGAGTCATATTGCTGCCTCACTATTGAGTCGGCAAATGCAATGTCACTGTTCTTGATGTCATGCTTCTTTGTGCACGATGCAGTTGAGCCAATCGCATAGAGCAAAATGGCTGTAAAAGTCAGCGGTATGAAAATGTGTGTTACATTCTGTAAATTCAATCGCATAGTCAATCATTGAAGGTTTGTGTATGTGTTATGTGTGTGTTAAGCATTCATACTATTTGTGCCCCAATCACATTGCAAATTTACAACAAAAATTACACATTTGCACACATTCTGTACAGAATTGTAATCCAATTATTCTTTTTTCATGGAATTAAACGCATGATTGTGCACGGCGTGTCCTTTTTATTGCTACCTTTGCCGCATAGTTTTTTATAGCTTTTGCCGAAATGAAGAAAAGAACAGGGAAAACAGTCAAGTCTGCGAAAAAGAGAAAAAGCAGAAAAATAGTGATTATTGCTGTTGTTGCAGTTGCAGTAGCTGTGACAGCAGCCGCAGCTCTGATAGCACCTTATCTCACGAGCGGTGCCGATGCTGCAACGAGGGTGTACGTCTATCCCAACGCCACAAGTGAGGCTGTAGCCGACTCTCTGGCAGTAACCGAGGGCAAGAGCTTCGCCGGTCGGGTGGGCACACTGCTGTGGCTTCTCGATGTGAACCTTGCAAACCGTGTGGGTGCCTACGACATTGCCCCGGGCGACTCGCCTATTGATGTGGCACGCCGCATTCGCAACAAGGGGCAGGCAGGCGTGAAATTCACTTTCCAGAATGTTCGCACCAAGGAGCAGTTTGCCGAGCGTGCTGCCGCAAAGTTCCTCATGAGCAAGGAAGATGTGATGCAGTGCCTCAACGACAGTGCCTTCTGCGCATCGCTTGGAAAGACTCCGGCCACAATTCCCGGAGTGCTTATGGCTGATTCCTACGAATTCTATTGGGGCGTGAGCGCAAAGAACATGATTCAAAAGATTGCCGGCTATGCCGATAGCTTCTGGACTCAGGAGCGGAAGGCAAAGGCTGCCGCTTTGGGGCTGTCGACCGATGATGTTGTCATCATCGCTTCAATAATCGAGGAGGAGACTGCAAAAAGCGACGAGCGCGGAAAGGTGGCACGCCTCTACATCAACCGTCTGCGCCAGGGCATGAAGCTGCAAGCCGACCCCACGGTGAAATTCGCACTTGGCGACTTCGCTCTACGCCGCATCACCCACGCAATGCTCACCTGCGAATCGCCCTACAATACCTATCGTTGGGAAGGGCTTCCTCCGGGTCCAATCCGTTTCCCCGAACGAAGTGCCATTGATGCCGTACTAAATGCCCCTGAGCACAATTTCACCTACATGTGCGCCAAGGAGGACTTTTCGGGCTACCACAATTTCACCGACAACTATGCAGCTCACCTCCGCAATGCAGCCCGCTACCAAGCCGAGCTCAACAAGCGTGGAATCCGTTAGCCGCTCAGTCGACTGAGGGCGCAAGATACTTGTCGCCGATGCCTATGCCAAAAAGCGCATAATCGTAGACCACCGGGTCGTCGGGACGCATACGCCGCAACATATCGGTGAGTTCGAGCACCGTGCGCTTGTCGTTGGCCTTGCGCTCTATCATTCCGAGTGAGCGTGCAGTGTCGCCCACATGCACGTCGAGCGGAATGAACAGGCGGCTTTTGGGTATCGCAGTCCACACTCCCATATCCACAATGCCATCGTCGCGCACAAGCCACCGCAGTGCCATGTTGATGCGTTTCAGTGCAGTGTTGCGCAGTTGTGTGGGCAGACATTGCGAGTCGGTAGCACCTCCGTTGGCTTCCGAAAATTCGTGCTGCATCAGCTCCACCAGCTTCCATGAGGGCGTTTCACATTCGCCCACGTGCTTCGCAGCGGCAAAGTCGTTGAGCGACCCATAGCGGCTGAAAATCCGTGCAAGTCCGCGCAGCATATACTTGAAATTGCGTGCAAAAAACGTGCGGTGTATGTTCAGTTCGTCTGGCAGCTCCTCAAATGCCCCGTCGGTGATGTACTCAAGCGGCGAGCCTTCCATGATTGTGAGCATCTTCTCACAATTGTTGCAAATCATCTTGCGTTTGCCCCATGCTATCGAGGCTGAAAGGAGCGACACAGCCTCTATGTCCTGCAAGCGAGTGAAGCGACGTGGTAACTGCACCGTGTCGTTGTCTATGAAATCGGTATTGGTGATTCGTGCAGCCTCGCGGTCGAGGAAGTCGTTGAGCGATATAAATTCCTTATCGTCGAGCATTGCTGAAAAGTGTTTTCGGTAGTGTTATTGAATGTTGTCATGTTTCTTTCGCGAAAAATAGGCACGGAGCCGCCGGTAGCCCTCCACGCCAAGTATGGTTAGTCCTCCATACTGGAACGATTTTGCAAGTCCGAAGAATACCACCCATAGTGCTGTCTTTGCGCCCACACTGATAGGGAGCAGCATCTGCGCAAACGAGATAATGTAGCATGGAATGCAGAGCGACAGCACTATCACCCCGGTACGGAACGACAGGCGTTTGAGCCATTGCTTTATGACAAGGATACAGCGTTTCATAGGGAATGGGAAGAGTGCTTTATACGCACTTCACGAGTCGATAAACCACCGTTTTGCCTTTCGGCGTGATGAGTGTTAGATTGATGTGCTTGCCGTCGACGTGCTCCACGGCAAGGGAATTTGGCTCGCCGTTGCCGAGCAAGTAGCCGTCGATAGGCCAGTAGCGCGCATCGGGGAATGTAATGGTAAGCACATTTCCGCTTTCGCTCCACTCGCCGAACATTTTCGTCACGGTGTGGTCTTCGTGCACCATTTTCTGCTCCACGGTAGTGTTCTGGAAAGCAAAGAACAGATTGCCCGTGTAGTCACGGTCGTTCTTGCCGTCGACGGTGAGCCGCTCCACACGCCACAGTCCGAACCATGGACCGATGTCACCGTCGTTGTGGGTGCATGCCGTGGCAACAATCACCAGGAGCAAGGCTATTGCCACATTAATTAGGTATTGCATCACTTTAATCATGATAATAAGTCTCAGAAACTGCCGTAATACACAATTTTCACCATCACGCCGAAGTTGTCGCCAAGCAGCTTGCCGAAGTCGCCGGCCACCTGACCATGAATAGACAGACCTCTCAGCTTCTCCGGGAAGTCATATTTTGCCTCAACCGACACCGATGTCGTACTGCGCGGAGCAAGCAGCGGCTCGAATGGAGTGCCAAGCGAGCGACGGTAGCCGCACTTCAGCCAATATTGCACATCGGGCTTCAAGTGCCCGGTAAGTGCCGCATGGAAGCCGTGCAGGCGGTTGTCGGTGATTCGCAGATAGCCATCGGTATTGTAGAGTGCCGTGCGCACCATTGGTGTGCCAATCGAAAGTCCGTAATACTGGTAGCCGCAATAGAAGTAGTTGTTGTAGTAGTCGTCGGCACCGGTAGCCTCGCCACGAATGGGTGTTCCCTCAAAGTCGTTGGGAGCCCAGTGCATAGGTCCGCTTTGGTTCCTCATGTCGATGTACTCAATCACGGCACCGTCGACGATACCCTGCCGCGACGAAACATATTCCACTCCATACAAGCCGTCGAAACCGTTGAGCTTGCCTATGCCCGAGCCGTCCTCCCACGGCGACTGCCAATATAGCTTCAGCACATCGCCCGAGCGGAGGCGCAGACGCCCCATAAGGTCCCATGTACCCAGGTGGTTGCCCTCGTAGTAAGCTTGGTCGCCACCCGATTCACCGCCCGACCCCGGGAAAAACGCTTTCAGAATCTGCTTAATCCCGGTCTTCTCGCGCATTTCCTTCTTCAAGTCACCATCAATGTAGCTGCGATAAGTTCCACCAATCTGGCAGGCGGCTTGCATTCCCACAGTGACCGAAAATGGCTGCGACGGATTTGTGCGGAAGTGAAGATACTTGTAATTGAGCACATATCCGGTGGTTATGTAGTGGCTTTGATAGTTGTAGCGGTCCTCCATCCATTTCTTGTCGAGCGACTTGAAATAGCCCACTTCACCGCAAATCTGCACCCAGCCTCCCGTGAAGGGAATGTTGCAGAAGTCGGCAAATCCGGCTGTGACACCGGGCATGGGGCGTATGTTGCCCGAGAAGCACAAGTCGCCGCTGCTGAGCTTCTGGTTGAGAATCACCGATTCCCGCTCACGCATACCAAGCGTAAGAAACACATTGCGGAATTGCGCCGTGGCATATAGCTGTTGCAGCCACAGTGGGGCATTCTTTGCCTCGCGTGGCTCTATGCCAGCCGATACCGGATTGTAGCGTCCATAGTCGGTACTCGGCTGGAAGCCACCAATCACGTCGGCACCTGCCGCAAGCAAGAAATGGCTTGAAGCATTGAGCGAGTACTCCACACCCACGCGTCCGAGCACTCCATTTGGCTGAGTAAGCACGCCATTGCGGTTGTTCATAATGTAGGAGGGAGCAAAGTCGCCGTTGCCAATCGCAGTTGTCAGCGAGGCATTCCACAGCGTTTCATGGTCGGCGGCAAAGCCCATAGCCGTGCACACAAGTGCACACGCCATAGCCGCACCGCGCAATGCCTTGCTTCGGCATAGCAGTGCAGCAAATGGGCTACTTAGCGTCACAAATGTGTCAGTGAGTAGCGACAAAGGTCTGAATGTGTCGGTCCTTCTTCTCATCGGTTATTTCGTCGATTGACAGGAAAATTCCACTCTCTTCCACCTCGCCAAACTCATGGTTGATGGCTGTGCCAAACATGCGCATAGTCGACGACAGCCCCATGTAGGCATTCACAAGCGGCGGGATATTGAATCCGTGCTCGCGAATGTAGCAGTTCACGCGCTTGTAGTCGCCCTTGAAGTCGTCGCCGGTGATTAGCGAGCTGAAATCGGCAATGGTGTAGGTGTGACGCAGCGGCTCAATGGGGCGCACCAACTCGTCTTTGTCGGGAAAATACTTTCCGAGGAATGCCAGGAGCAGGTCGCGGCATTCAGTGGAATAGTTGGGATACATTGTCACTTTGCCAAACAGGTACTTCATTTCAGGATACACCACTGTGAGCGCACCGAGTCCGTCCCAAAGGTTGTCGAGAGCGAATATCGCCTTGGCGCCGATTTTGGTCGACTGGTACTCAAGGCGCACAAAAGAACGCCCCAGCTCAATGGTCACCGGCAGCATGTCGCGCACAAAGTGCTCTGAGAATCTGAACATGTGTGAAGTGGCTATCTGAGGCACGCCGGCGGCATCAAATGCTATGTCGCGGCCAAGAATGAAGCGGTATCCGCCGATTATCTCCTTGTCGGCAGGATTCCACACAATGAGCTGGCGGCACGGCTCAGGCATAACGTCGAATTCGTCGATGTCACACTCCTTTCCGGTTCCGCCACCGGCTGCACGGAAAGCTATCTCGCGCAGACGGCCAAGTTCGCGCATCGTGTTAGGCTCATGGTGCGCGTCGATAATATATATTTCATTCCCGCCCTTGTTGGTCTTTCTCAGGAAACGCTCAGGCGTGAGTTCTGCAATAATCAGATTCGTGTCGACAGGTTCAATGATTGGTTTCATGTCAATGCATCATCACTATTCGTTATTCTTCAGGTTATAAACACATTTTCTCACCATAGCTGCATATTCGGCAGGACGGCGTTGTCCGTCGGTAAATGTAGTCCATGGTATTGGCGCTCCAAATGTCACCGAAAACCTCTTGCCGCGGCAGCGCATCATTTCATCGGGAAGATAAATCATCTCAATATTGAGCTTTATGCCCAGCCGCTTGCGCCATCGGGCAAAGCGATAGAAGCGATTTGAATTGCTGCCGCTGAAATACACGGGCACCACATCGCGCTTGTATTCCACGCTTTTGGTGATGAACGACTTGTGCCACTCCAGGTCGGCTATAGTTCCGTCAGCCATTTTCCGTGAGCACAGCCCGGCAGGGAAGTAGAGCATCTGGCAGGCGCTCGCCATAGCATCATTGATTGCCTTTACGGCAGCTTCGGTCTGCCTGCCGTGCTTATTGGCAGGGAGGAACACTCCGGCGAGCGGACGCACCTGCATAAGCATATCGTTGACCACACAGCGCACACGTCCGCCATAGTGACGGCCTAGCAGTGCAATCAGTGCAATGCCGTCGAGGCCTCCGAGTGGGTGATTCGATGCGAAAATGTAGCGATGCGTGTCATCAGGTGAATATCGCTCCAGACCGTGAGCCTCAACCGTGGCACCAAGATAGTCGAGTGCCGCTGCGGCAAACTCCTCATTGCGGGTGCCTGCGGTGCTGTCGAGAAGCTCGTTCAGCTCATCTTGGCAGATGGTGCGTTCCAGCCACCGCACAAGCCGGCCGGGCATGTAGCGGCGATACTTCGGCACTTTGGTGCGGAGCAGCTCATCGAGGTCGATATGTAATTTCTCATCGTTCATTTCCACTCTTTGAAACTACAAATATAGTTAAAAAATTGTGAGCTTTCGGTCAATAAAATGAAGAAATGCACTTATTAACGCAATTTAATTAAAAAATTGCACACTACTCCGCAGTAGTGTGCAATATATCACGGACCGGCACTGTGTGTATCACACTGCCGGTCCGTTCATTATGCTTCTTCTTTCGCATTGCAGCCCCCAGTTCGGGTAGAGCTTGCAAATGTCTATCGTGCAATTATCAGATAGTAGTTCTTCTTGCCGCGCTGTGCAAGTATGTACTTGCCGTTGAGCAGGAACGACTCGTCGATGCGCATCTGCGGGTCGGTGACCTTCTCCTTGTTGACCGAAACGCCGCCGCTCTTTGTGAGCTTGCGCATTTCACCCTTCGAGGCAAACACCTGTGTGTGCTCTGCCACGAGGTCAACGAGGTCGACTCCGGCTGTAATCAGGTCTTTCGACACCTCAAATTGCGGAACACCTTCAAACACTGAGAGCAGCGTGTCCTCATCTATCTTGTGAAGTCTCTCCTGTGCCTTGTTGGAGAAGAGAATCTGCGATGCCTCAACAGCAGCCTCATAGTCGGCAGCAGAGTGCACCATAGTGGTTATCTCCTTGGCAAGACGCTTCTGGATCGGACGGAGTCCCGGATTCTCAGCCTGCTCAGCCACAAGAGCGTCGATCTCCTCCTTGGTGAGCACTGTGAATATCTTGATGTACTTTTCAGCGTCCTCGTCACTCACATTGAGCCAGAACTGATAGAACTTGTAGGGCGATGTGCGCTTCGGGTCGAGCCACACATTGCCTGTCTCGGTCTTGCCAAACTTCTTGCCGTCGGCTTTAGTGATAAGCGGACAAGTGAGCGCAAATGCCTCACCGCCGCAGGTGCGGCGAATAAGCTCGGTGCCGGTGGTGATGTTGCCCCACTGGTCGCTTCCTCCCATTTGCAGCTTGCAGCCCTTGTGCTCATAGAGATATAGGAAATCGTAGCCTTGCAGAAGTTGGTAAGAGAACTCGGTGAACGACATTCCGTGCTGTGTGTCGCTGCCAAGACGCTTCTTTACCGAGTCCTTAGCCATCATGTAGTTCACAGTGATGTGCTTGCCTATGTCGCGGATGAAATTCAGGAAACCATAGTCTTTCATCCAGTCGTAGTTGTTCACCAGTTCGGCATGGTTAGGCTCGTCGCTGTCGAAGTCGAGGAATTTGGCAAG
>CAMFSS010000009.1 GCA_945983195.1 uncultured Prevotellaceae bacterium
TCCTGATGTCGCTCCAGAGCTGAACGGGGGGGATTCCCAGAATGTGTTTGGGGCGGGGTTGTATTAGAAGCCGGCTGCGGCGAGGGTGGCCTCGAGGGTGGTGCGGTCGATGTGGAGGTCGGCGCACAGCTCGTCGAGGGATGTGTACTGGTCGCGCAGCTTGGTGTTGATGTAGCTGAAGAGCATCATTGGGTCGGTTGGCAAATTTTCCATAATAGTGATGTTTCGTGGCGAAGCGGCTCCGTCTGTCGGGGCTGCTTGCGTGGTTATTCTGTGTGTGCAAATGTAGTGAAAAAGCGCGAGACTGCCAATTTTCATGCTTGAAAGCCCTAAACATTCGGACTTGGGTGGCAGCGTTCTGTCTTGCTTTTATAAATCAAAATGAGACAGGATAGGGATATGCAAAGGGCGTGGCACGGGGAGTGTCACGCCCTTTGTGGGTTATTCGCGTAGTGCTTCTAACACACAGATGTGGTTAGAAGAGGACTGTCGGGTTGGGGTTGATGCAGATTCCGTACGCCTGGTCGGTGAGGGCAGGAATGTCCTTGATTTTGTGCTCATTGTAGTCGTAATAGTGTATTCCCTGGCTGAGTGTTTCGCCAGTGTTGGGCGTGAAGCCGAAGTAGACGTTACCATTGCGACCGTCGATTGCAAACTGTGTGACATAGAGTGCCTCGAAGCTGGCGGGTGTTCCTGCAACGGGTGCTGCATCGTGCTTGATGTAATGGTGGTATTCGAGCACAGTGCGGCTGCCTTCGTAGGCAGGAATCATATACTGTGCGAATCCTGTTCCGGCAGCACCGGAGGTGAGCCAGCAGTAGAAGAATCCGCGCGCCTCGTCGAGTGCGAAAGCCTTGCAGGTGGCACCATTGAGGAGGACTTCGGTGGGAGCTGCATCGGTCTTGCCGATATCGGAGTTCTTGAATCGGAAGATACCGGAAGCGTTGTAGTTCTTAGGCCACCACCATGTACCCGATTTGTCGTAAGCAAGTGCGGAGTGCACGGCACCGTAGGCGATTCCGCGGCCGTAGTAGCCGAGAGCCTGGTTAGAGCAGAAGTAGGAGTCGGTATTGCTGTTGATGCGAGTTTCCTTCTTTCCGCGGTCGGTGAGAGGAATTACGCTGAATCCGGTGTTACGGTCGTTGTAGTAGAGGTTGTCGCCCACTACGCAGCCGCTGAAGGGGTCGCTGAATGCGTGACCGCCGACGTTGCTGATTACGACGTTGGCTTAGCTTCCGTCGGCACTCATGACGGAGATTTTGCCGTCGCCGAGGACGCCGTCGTTATCCACCTGGTAGCAGAAGTTCTTACCGCAGTCGAGGATATAGATGTAATCCTGATTGTCGACGCGTGCAAAGATGAGGTTCTGCGGGGTTACACCGCTGCTCACGCCCATATCGAACGGCAGGTTCTTGGTGCCTTCGGGGAGGTCGCTGTCGTTGATGAGCTTATATGCCTTGATGTTGCCGCCATAGCAAGCGTAGTAGAGCGTTGGTGCTTCCATGTGGGCACCGACCTGCACGTTGACGTAGCTGTCGGCAAGGCGGCGGTTCTCGCCGTTGACATCGAAGTAGGTCTGCACCTCAATTTTCTGCGAGCCAATGTTCTTGAACTTGAGTTCGCCGGGATTGTCGATAGAGCCGTCTTCGTGCGACATACCTTCGAATGTGGTAATCGGGGTGCCGTCGGAACGCATAGTTCCCTCGGGCATTTTCCAGATGTACTTGCAGATGAGGTTGTCGGGGTTAGGCAATGTGAGGTCGATGGTGAGCGTCACGTCGTTGATGACCATGGTCTCGGCACTCTGGCTGGCAACGGTCATCTTTGGCACGATATCCATGATGAGGAGAGGATAGGTGCGGCTGCCTACACCGTCGACGGTGAGCTTAACATTGTACTGACCCGACTCTGCATACTTGTGTGTAGGGTTGGCCTCGGTGGAAGTTGTACCGTCGCCAAAGTCCCACTTCACGGCACCAGACTTCGATGAAGTGTTGGTGAATTGCAGAGTGGACACGTAATAGAAGTCGGTGCTGTACTCGTCGCCTTCGACGGCAAACGAGAAGTCGACATCCTTCGTGGGGAAGTTCTGATAGTCGGGGGTGCTTTCGACACACGCCGAGGCTATCAATGCCAAAATGGCTATGAAAAGGAATTTAATATGTTTCATAATAATCAGTTGCTTTGGCATTAATTAGTTGAGTTCGATAGTCTTAGTCTCAGTGTCAGTTCCAACCTTTCCCTTAGTGTCGTAGACCTTGAACTTGGGGATAAGCGAGTAGGTGCGGCTGAAAGCCACAGTGTAGACTTGGTTGGAGCTGTCGAAAATCCACGCAGTGAAAGGAATCATCTCCACCAGCTCTTTCCACATGGGCATGTACTCGTGGCGAACACTTGTCACGGCACCACCGGTGTCGTCGCTGTAGCGGCAGAAAATCCAGTGCGGAGCCTTGTAGACGGGATAAATCTTCTCAGGGTCGACACCCGAAGGAGCGTCTTCCTTAGTGGCGATTTCGTGCTCCACGGTGACTGCACCTTCGAGAGTGGTGTAGTAATAGTGGTCGATGGTCTTTGTATCCGGCTCAAACCAGAGGTCGCCCTTAGTGTGACCGGCATCGGCAGAGTCAGAGAAAGGAAGCGGAGTGAGCGAAGGATACTTGGCATTCACGGCATCGAACTGCTCCTGAGTGAAAGCATAGTTGAGATAAGCCTGACGAAGACCTGAGAGATAGGTGCTGTCGGTGGTGAGATAGCTTACCATCTTCTCGCAGAACTGCTGCTGGAATCCGGCAGGATAATAGAGGTCGAATTTCTCCTGGTCCCAATCTTCGGGCGAGGTCCAGTTGACAGGACTCAGCGTGCTTGAAGTGGGGAACGTGGCATCGAGGTGATACTCAGTGCCACTGAGGACAGCCTGCGAGTGAGGATAGCTTGCAAGCATGTGGAAACCACGCACTGTGTCGTTGGCGTTGACGGTCTGCGTGTAGGCAGGCGAAGTGATGAGCTTCTGCGTAGCGGCAGCGCTCTCAGTGCTTGTAATCATAGCCCACACCTCGCTGTGGTCGATCTTAGCGTCGCTTGATGTGGTGTAATATTTAGCGAGGAACTTAGCCTCATCGCCGGCCTTGCACACCGTGCTCGACAGCTCCCACGACACTGTAGGCAGCACCTGGCCGATTTCCATATTGTCGGCGAAGGGGTCGTTGACAGAGCAAGAAGAAGCTGCCATCACACCCGCTGCAAAAAGTGCTATTTTACTATATAATTTCATAATTCTTTATGTCTTAAAATAGTGATTTAATGTGTTTTTTACGAATGAAACCGTGGGATTAGTTTCCGAGCGCAGAACCTTCGGTGAGCGACGAAACTGTGCCTCGTGGCTGTGCCCACTGGAGAGGCTTCTGAAGCCACTTGTAGTTGGCGTAAGCACCAAGACGCTCAAGTTCGGAACGGTTGTATTTCATCTCGGTTTCGGGGTCGTAAGGAATGCGCTGTACCCATGTGTTCTCCTTCTCGGAATCGCTAAGACCGTCGATCCAATAGGCTGCATAGAGGTTGTACGGGCGGCGGAGCGTCTCATAGACAATCTCATTCTGGTCGCCAATACCGTAGTTGTTGCGCTTGTTGGAGAAGTGGTAGCGTCGCATGTCGGTGAACTGCTCGGGCTGCAAGTACATAGCGATGTACTTCTGAGTCATCAGGTCGTGCAGAGTGTAGTTGGTTTCATCGAAGAACCAGTGCTCATTGCCACGCTCGGTGACAGGACGAATGTGCACCTCAGTCCTGTTGCGGCGGGTAATTATGCTGGACACCTACTTGTCGAAGCATGCCTCAAGCTGAGCGTTCCACACCTCATCAGCAGGGTGGTATTCGGCACCTGTGCAACCTTCAAGCTCAAGGGGCTTGCCTTCGGAGAAGTTGCCCGGATACTGAACGCCGTATTCGCTGCGGAGGAATTGGAGGTGGCGCTCAATGTTGTACTGAGTAGCCTCCTTGGCGAGCTGGCAGGCAGCAGTCTTGTTGCCCTTCCAGTATTCAGCCTCAGCCTTGATGAAGTAAAGCTCCTCCATAGTGAAGATTGGGTTGTAGCCGCCACCGGTGTTGGAGCCTGCATAAGCACCCATGTAGAGTTTCGGATAGTAGTCGGTCTTCATTGACGTACCGGCACCGATGTTGTTCTCAAGGAAGCGCATACGCACTGCGGCATCGCCGTCGGGACCCTTGCGAGCGATCATGAGCAATGGGATACGCGGGTCGTTTCCGAAGCCCTCGTTGCTCGTACCGAACTCAGCGGAGAACACGCCTTCGCTCTTGGTGCCGACACCGTTAAGACCCAGGCAGTCGACGATGAAATACTTCGACGGCACGGCAGCATCGAGCAAGTTCTTGCGCGACTCCCACGAGTTGATGATGGGCTGTGCAGCACTCCACACGTTGTTCTGCTCATTTGTTCCACCATCGAAGTTGTAGCGCGGCTCATTGCCAAACCAAGCTCCATAGAGGAGGTCGCCCGAACGCCACTGAGCAATAGCCTTGTCGGCAGCGTCGATGATTTTCTGGCAAGTGGCACTTGAAGTGTCGATATTCGGGATATTGCGGAGAAGCGCACGAGCCTTCA
This sequence comes from uncultured Prevotellaceae bacterium, assembly GCA_945983195.1. Lineage (GTDB taxonomy): Bacteria > Bacteroidota > Bacteroidia > Bacteroidales > Muribaculaceae > CALZFJ01. The sequence continues at coordinate 4,619 of CAMFSS010000009.1, forward strand.
CGGCATATACCAAGCCTTTCCACTTCGAGAGGTCGCCGGCATATACGCGGTCTTGGGCAGCGTCGATTCTCTGGTTGCCCGAAGCCTCGGTGAGAGCGGTGTTCTCGTAAGCGGCAATCAGGTCGTCGCACTCGCGGAGAATCCAGTCGTAGACCGTACCTTCGGTGTCGTATTTCGGGCTATTCGACTTGTAAGCCTCGGTGAGAGGTATATCGCCGAACATATCTACTGTGAGCTGCGTAGAGAGCAGGCGCACAGTGCGTGCAATGAGCGTATAGTTGTAGGATCCTGCGGCATCGGCCTGAGTGATGAGGTTGCGAACATTAACGCCGATATCGTAGAAGTGGCGGCGCCACTGCGGGTGACGGTTCATAGTAAGGAACTCCCACTCGCTCTTGTAGGAGTAAGTTCCTATTGCGCTCTTTCCGGTGGTAGTGAGGCACTGCGAGAGGTAGGCGTAGTATTCAGCATGGTCGTAAGTTGTCTGCTGAGCATAGAACACGATTACCGGCAGTCCTGTCTGCAACGTAACTTGATGCGCACGGTCGGGATTCACATTGTCGTCGAGCATGTCCACGCAACTTGTTGCACCAAGGCAGACTACCAAAGATGATAATATATATTTAAGTCGATTCATAATTCTGTGTCAGTTATCTGCTTGTTTAGAATGTTGCTTTCAGTGATAAGTTGTAGCTGCGCACGTTGGGCACCTGATAGCGGTCGAAGCCGCCCGAACCCGAACCGTAAGAGCTGCCCGACTCGGTAACTTGCGGGTCGGAGCCTGAATACTTGGTGAGCAGGAAGAGGTTACGTCCGGTGAAAGTGAGGTTAAGCCCCTTGACCGGGCAACCCTTGGCGAGCAACTTTGAGAAGTCGTAGCCAACGGTGACGTAGCTCAAACGAATGTAAGAGCCGTCCTCAATGAAGTTGGACGAAACGGGATAGTAATATGTGTTGACGAAGTTCTGGTCGAGGATTACCGGAGTAGTGTTCTTGCGGTAAGTGCCGTCGCCATTGTCGACAACGCCATTAAATACGATTTCGCGGTTGCGATATTTGTCGTAGAGGTGGTGCTGTCCGTTGGAGATAAGGCTTGAGCCAGTGATGTTGACCACATCGCCACCGCATCGGCCGTCGAAGAGGAATCCGAAAGTAAGCTCTTTCCAGCGGAAGTTAGAGCCAAGTCCGAGGAGGAAGTCCGGCTCACGGTTGCCGATGTAGAGCTGACGTGCAGTGTTGATGAGAGGATAACCTTCCTCGTTGCAGATTACGTTACCGTCGGGGTCGCGCTGATAGTCCTTACCGGTGATACCGGTGGTAGAACCGCCGAGGAATGCAGTCGGGAATATACCGCCGTAGTTAGTACCGTCGATTTGGGTAATCTGGTCGGGGAGCGACTTCACCTTACCGCGGTTGAGCGAGAAGTTGGCAGTCACGGTCCAGTCGAAATCCTTAGTCTTGAAGATGTCCTGGGCGAGAGTAGCCTCAATACCGTAGTTCTCTACGCAACCTTCGTTGCGGGTCTGGAGAATCTGACCGGCAGCCGGTGACACGCGCACCGTAACAATCTGGTTGTCGACCGAAGTAGAGTAGTAAGCCACATCGAGTCGGGTGCGGCTCTTGAAGAAGCGCAGGTCGGCACCAACCTCCCACGACTTACACATTTCAGGCTCAAGATTGAGTGCTACACCGATTGGCGGGTCGATACCCCAAGCGGCGTCGGGGTAGGTAGAGCAGTTCTTGAACGACTCAGTGAACTTGTAGGGAGCACTGCTCTTACCTACCTTTGCCCAGTTACCGCGAATCTTACCGTAGGAGAACCAGTCGTTCTCAAGCTTGAACAGCTCAGAGAAGATAAGACCACCGGTCACCGAAGGATAGAAATATTTGTAGTCGACCTGGCGGAGAGTAGACGAACCGTCGAGACGACCGGTAACCGACACCTGAGCGATGCCCTTCCAGTCGAAGCGAATTTCGCCGAAGTAGCCGTACTTGTTGTACTGCGAGTGGTTGAGATACAGATAGTAGCCGCTCGACGACGAGTTGGTGAACGTCGACGGGTCGATATTCTGGAAGCTGTAGAAGTCGCCCTCAAGCTCGAATCGCTGTCCGGCGAGCTGCGAGCTGAGCGACTTGTAGTTCATCCAGTCGATACCGAAAAGGACGTTCAGGTTAAGGTCGTTGAAAAGCTGACGCTGATATGTGGCGAGGAACTGAGCATTGAAACGTTCGGAGCGCGAAGGCTGGAAAGTGTAGGAACCGAACTTGTAGGCATAGTCGGAGAGATAAGATGCGTTGGGGTCGGAGAAATCGCTCTCACGGAAGCGAGGCACCGAGTAGGAATCATACATAGAATAGCCCTTATCGTAGCTCACCTTTCCGGTTAACACCAAGTTCTTGATAGGCTCGTAGGAGATCTGACCATTGAGCATGATGCGAGTGCTTGTGGTCTCACCCTTGTCGTTGTAGCGACCGAAATATGGCGAAATTGCAGCACCAATGCGGTTCTCTTCGAGCACCTTGCTCCAGTCGTCGTAGTAAGCGTCCCAGTTGGGGAATCCTTCCAGCGTCTGGTAGTCGCTCATGTTCTTGGTGATACCCCAGTTGTAGATCGACGACATTGAGTTTCCGAATCCGCGCGACTTGCTCTCCTTGAAGCTTGTCGACACCTGAATCTTCACCTTGTCGGAAGGCTCGAACTGACCCTTCAGGAATACGTTGAACTGGTCCTTGTAGTCCTCGGGCACGATACCCTCATTTTTCTGATAAGAAACCGAGGCGTAAGCATTTGCCTTGGTTGTACCGCCGGTCCTCGAGACGGCGTCGTTCTCACGCAGACCGGTTTCGAGGATGTCGCCCAGGTTGGCGTAGGTCTGCTGTCCGGCAGCAAGAGGAGCACCCCAGCCGCCGCTACCGGCATTGAGCACATAGAATCCCTTTGAACCGGGAGCATAGCTGCTCTGGATTTCGGGAACACGTGCAGCCTGCGACACTTCGAGAGTGGCATTGGCAGTCACTGTGAGCTTGCCGTCCTTACCGCTCTTTGTAACAATCATAATAACACCATTGGCAGCCTCCTGACCGTAGAGAGCCGAAGCAGCCGCACCCTTGAGGACCGACATAGTCTCGATGTCGTTGGGGTTGATATCGGTGAGCGACGAACCACCGCCACGCACCGGCACACCATCAATGATGATGAGCGGCTCATTGTTCTGTGAGGTGTTGATTGAAGAGATTGCACGGATCTGAATGGTCTGCGAGGCATTAGGCGAGCCACCGGTGTTCATAATCTGCAAGCCTGAAACCTTACCTTGAAGGGTGCTGGCCAAGTTGTTAGAAACTCCGGCAGTAATCTCCTTGGAGTCGAGCTGCTGAACGGCAAAGTTCAGTTTCTTCTTCTCCTGAGTCTGCCCCATGGCAGTAACAACAACCTCACCCAGCAACTGGGCATTATCCTTCATCAAGATACGGAGCGATTGTTGTTTGCCCACTTTCACGTCTTGTTGCAACATACCCACATTCGAGATAGTCAGTACGTCGCTGTCCTTCACGTCGATGGAGAATTTGCCATCGAGGTCGGTAGCCACGCCGCGCGGGGTTCCCTTTACCATCACTGTAGCTCCAACGACAGGTTCATTGTCGCTTTCAGAGATAACGGTACCCGTAATAACACGAGCATAACCAGCCACCGCAAGGAACGAGAATAAAATTAGCAATAGCTGCTTCTTCATATTAGTAATTATTAAAGTTTATGATAGTCACTTGAGTTAATTTGATAATTGTGCCAAAGTATACTCCTAACACTGCGTTTAGGCGCTACACCAATTTTCAATCGACAAATGTAGTACATATATTCATAAAAATATAAACAAAAAGGTTAATAAATCCTAACAAAACGTATTTCCGCGCTTTTTTAACCAATCGAATAAATGATTTGCCCATAAGCCAAAAGCGTCGTTTTTTTTCACGACAAAACATCACATTGATTAATATATAGGCATTGTAACCATTTAGTGATACCCACTATTTACGCAACCGACTAATATGCGGAATATTGCCGATGGAATGCTGAATTTTTGTTAAAGAAACATAATTTATTTACTAAAATGCACGGAGTTAAGGATTTTGTTGCTAACTTTCCGTGAAATTTTCAACCCAACTGATAAACCGATTATAAAACAACTGTCGTTATGAGAAAATTTACCCTCTTTCTCGTCTGTGCTCTGGCAACTTTGGCAGCCACAGCCCAAGGATTTGTAGAGCTGAATGGAAACACCTATCAGGTAGACACAATTTCGCGTCGCCAAATCGGTCCCGGCGTGATTCACACCATAGTGAGAGTTCCGGGCTATCCGCTCAATGCCTATGTGCTTGAAACCGACATGACCAACGAATACAACCGCGTGGAAACCAACCAGGCATATAACCGCCTTGGCAGGACAGAACTTCTTGCCAACGCCTACAATCGCCACACGGCGCAGGGGAAGAAGCCCCTTGCAGGGTGCAACGGTGCATTCTGGTGCGTGTCGGCAAATGTGCCTTTCAACAACTGGATGCTCGGCTCACCCTTCGGCGGCGAGGTGGTGAACGACACTATTTACCTCAACACCAACACCACCGCCGACTCGTGGAACGGCGGTCCCGGCCGCTCGTGCGCCACACTCATCGACACCGACAAGCGCGTGCACATAGGTCCGCACCAGTGGACAGGATTCGCCAAAAGTGATAAATTCTCGGCCGACCAGGAGATAATCCAAGTGAACAAGCGCGTCGACACCGGTCAACTCGCCCTTTTCAACCACGCCATAGGGCGCGACCACAAATTCTACACGGTGGCCAACTGCAACTACGTGTATATGAAGCTAAAAGAGGGTGAACGCTGGCGCACTGCCGAAGACATAGCATTTGAGGTGCAGGAGGTGAAAACCGATGCCAACGACCAAGTGCTCGGCGACTACGACGCCTGCCTCGTGGGCGACGGTGCATACAAAGCCGAACTCGCCAAACTCGCCCAGGGCGACGAAGTGAAGGTGAACTACTACTGGTTTGCCCTCCAGGAGGAGGATAAAAGCCCCATCAAGGTGGCAAATTCAAGCGAGGGCAATGCCTGGGTGATGCTCCACGGAGAGCTTACCTACCGCAACACCGACGAAACATACAACACACAGACCTACTCGAAATGCGCCTACGGAACCAATGCCGACGGCACAAAACTCTATATGCTCGTCATCGACATGTCGATCCACCCCATCTACGGCAAATCGGCAGGCTGCAACACCACAGTGTGCTGCCAGCTCTTTAAGTTCCTCATTCCCGACCTGTGGAACGTGAGCAACAACGATGCCGGAGGCTCGGCACAGATGATGGTGGGCGGCACGGTAATCAACAAGACCACCGAGACCACTCCGCGTGCCGTGGCAAACGGAATGATGCTGTTCTCCACAGCCCCGGCTGAAGATGCCGACGTGATAGCATCGCTCCGCTTCGACGACCCGAAGCTCACAGCACCAATCTACTTCACAATTCAGCCCAAAGTGCTCGGCTACAACAAATATGGCGAGCTAATCGACGATGACGTGCAGGGTGTGACATTCACATGCACGGACAATGTGGGCACACCGAAAGCCGACGGCTCGGCAATAGAGGTTTCGGGTGAGGAAGCCTACGGAACCATCACCGCACATCTTGGCAACATCGAGGTGACAGAACCGCTGAGCGTAGTGAACTCGGAATTTGCCATTCGCATCAAGCCGATGATTCTGCTCGACACACACCGCGAATACCCGATAGAAATATCAACGGTGGTCAACACCAAGACGCTGCAATACGACCCTGCCCGCTTCAACTGGACAGTAGAAGACCCTACTGTGGCTGAAATCAACAACGGCGTGCTGCGCGGGCTCAAAGAGGGCACCACAAAAATCACAGCCTCGCTCGGCAACTTTGAGCAGGAAACCACTGTGAAAGTGGAGGTTGCACCGCAAGAAGTGATGCAGCAGCCCTGGAGCGACTGGACAGTGACAAGCACAAACCTCTCGAAAGACGCAACAATCGGTGCCGACGGTACAATAAGCTACGGATTTGAGGGCAAACGACGCGCCGACATCACCATTGCCAAGGACGTGACATTCTACAGCCTCCCCGACAGCATAGTCCTCGACTACAACACCTCTACCCGTCTGAGCTACCTCAAAGTCGACTTCCGCACGCCCGAAATCACAGAGGAAAACCTTGTGCAAATAGGCACAACAGTGATTGAGCCGGGACGCTACCGCATTGACTTGCTCGACCTGCTCGACGACCGCACCGACCTCATCAACTTCCCCATCACGCTCAAGGCAGTATCCTACGGCCCGCACGCATCGGGATATGTGTCAGGCGACAACACCATCACACAGAGCCTCTACTCGGTGTATGAACACTCAAGCAGCGGCGTGAAGAAGATTGACTCCACCAACCGCCGCATCTGCATATTCCCTGCCGCAAACGGAGCTGTGACGGTGAGCGCATCGGGAATAGAGATGATCGACGTGACCATCTACAGCATTGCCGGAAGCGAAATGGCTTCGCACCGCATCGGCATCGGTGGCGGCGTAGCTACCCTCGACACACACCTCACACCGGGTGTCTACATCGTGAAAGCTGCCGGCGAAGGCTCATGCGCCACTGCCAAGCTGGTTATCCGCTGACAATGAGCCATTACCCACTTGGCATAAGCCACGACAATAAAAAAGCGACTTCAAAAGACAAATAAAAATCAAAAAAAATACACCTAAATGAAACAAACGCTAAAACTATTCTTTGCCGCCCTCGTGGTGCTGTTCACCGCAGGCAAAGCGGCAGCGGGTGTCGACACAGTGACACCGAAACATGAGATGCGCTCGGCATGGGTAGCTACCGTGTGGGCCCTCGACTGGCCTTCAAGCATGGGGGCATCAATGGAAACACAGAAGAATGACATGATTCGCATGCTCGACTCACTTGCTGTGAACAACTTCAATGCCGTAAACTTCCAGGTACGCGGCATGAGCGATGCCATTTACAAGTCGAGCTATGAGCCGTGGTCGCAGTACATCACCGGAACTCGCGGCAAAGACCCGGGGTGGGATCCATTTGAGTTCTTCGTAGCCGAGTGCCACAAGCGCGGCATCGAGTGCCACGCATGGGTTAATCCCTACCGCTTCAACAGCTCGGAAACATCGGGCGGACAAGCCGGCGACGTAACAGGCTACATCGAAAAGGGCTGGACCATCAATGGCGGGTCGGGAAAAATCCTCAACCCCGGAATCCCCGAAGTGCAGGACCGCATCGTGGACATCTGCAAGGAAATCACGCAGAACTACGACATCGACGGTATGCTCTTCGACGACTACTACTACAACGGAGCGGCAATGAGCGAAGATGCAGCCCTCTACAACAGCTACAAGGCTGCCGGCGGCACACTCTCGCAAGCCGACTGGCGACGCAAGAATGTGACCGACCTGATGCGCAAGCTCCACAACATGTTTATGGAAACAAAGCCGTGGGTGCGCTTCGGCCAGGCACCGCAGGGAACAACCTACACCTCGCAGGACCTTGCCAACAAATATGGCATCGACAAGTGCCCGGCAGGCTACGACAACAACTACAGCAGCCAGTATATCGACATAATGGAATGGTTTGACCAGGGGCTTATCGACTTCATTTCGCCGCAAGTCTACTGGACTCTTGCCCATGAGACATCGCCCTACGGCAAAATAGTGCCCTGGTGGAGCTATATCGTAGAGCATTTCGGCCGTCACCTCTTCGTGTCGCAGTCGATTTCGTCGCTCACATCGGGTGCCGATGTCACAGCCCCCACAATCAAGGCAGGCGGTGCCGGGAACAACACATTCTCGGAGTTTGCCAACGAGATTATGCTCAACCGCAGCTCGTCGCTCAACGGCTCATGCGGCTCAATCTTCTACTCGGTGAAATATCTTTACCGTATAGGCTCAAAACCCTCATTTGCGCACTATCTGAAGCGTCACCTTTTCCAGCGCACTGCCATTCTGCCGGCAATGACGTGGAAAGAGGCTTCCGACCCGGGAAAAGTGCAGAATCTCACCTACGACGAGGAGAGCCTGCTGACCTGGGACGCAATGGAGAATATGCGCTACACCGTGTATGCCCTGCCAAACGGGCTTGACATTGAATCGTTCGGAAAGGAGGTTGACTACCTCATCGGCATGACCTACGGCACACAATTCACCGTTCCCGAGGAGTACCGCAGCGGCTACTACTTCGCCGTATGCCCCTTCGACCGCTACGCCAATGAGTGGGCACCCACAGCATGGAAGCCCAACTACACCGAGTGGCTGCCTGCACCCACCCTCACCGGACCGGAAGACGGACTGCGCACGGCAGGCGACTTCACAATGACGTGGACCGCAGTGGAAGGCGCTTCGAAGTACATCATCGACTTCGCAACCGATGCCGAATTCAAGAACATAGAGAAATCGGTGCAGACTACCGAAACCCAACTGCCTATTTCCACCGTATATGGCTCAATAAGCAAGAATGTGCCAATCTACTGGCGCGTCCATGCTGCCGCAAAGGGCATCAACGACGGTATTTCGGAAGTGCGCTCATTCACCTACCTCCTGGTTACACTTCTCACACCCGAAAACGGATCGGAGGAGATTGACCCGAAGGTGGAATTCACATGGACAGAAATTGAGAAGGGCGCAAACGCCACCATAGAAGTGTCGACAGTGGAGGACTTCAGCACAATCGTCCTCTCGCGCGAGTCATCGACCTGCTCTTACCAGGTGCTGCCAATGGAGCTACACCCGCTCACAAGCTACTATGCACGCGTGCTGGTCAACGGAAACGCCTCGAATGTGGTTACATTCAGCACCAAGGCAATGCCTTGCGACGCTCCCACATTTGCCACTCCTACCAACGGCGGAATATGCTACGCCAACGGCCGCATAGAGATTAATCCGCAGGAGGGAGCCGAGTTTGTGCTGCTGCAAGTTGACAGCCAGGACAATTTCTCGGGCCGCCGCAAGTATCAGGTGCTTCTCGACAACTATCAGACAGGCGTAAACGCATCAGACGTACTGCTATCGAGCAAAAACCCGATGGAAGACGGTGTGACCTACTACGCACGCGCCCTCTGCAAATACTACAAGACACGCGGAGGAGGTCTTTATGAGACTGACTACGGCGACATCATCACATTCACCTACAGCGCACAAGAGGGAGGCGTGGGTGCCATTGCTGCCGACAAGGCCACGATCAGCATCGACGGCAACACCCTGCGCGTGACAGCCGCAGGAGCAGTCACGGTGGAGGCTGTGAACATGCTCGGAATTGCCAAGCCGCTCTATGCAGGCAGCAGCGAGACCGACATCGACCTCAGCGACCTCCCTGCCGGACTGTATGTGATACGCGTGAATGCAGCCGCAGGCAGCACCACCGCAAAATTCCTGAAGAAATAAATTACCATTCGAGCTATCCCGATTGCCTGTAATTGGCAGGCAATCGGGACTATACATAGACCGGAAACTAAATCATTAAAAATCCCAAAACAATAATGAAACGACTTATTTTATCACTGGCAGTAGCCTTCGCAGCAACGGCTTTCGCGCAAGTGCTCGAGGTGGAATCGGTGACTCCGCTCAAGCTGAAAGGCGTGGGACGCAGCGTGGTGACGGGCATCAGCCCGAAGGGAGACTATCTTCTCCTCTCCGACGCACAACTGAATGGCTTAGCCAAGTATGACCTCACGACAAATCGCATCGAGGTCATTTCAAAGGCACGCAGTGCCGGACTGAACGTATCTGTTGCCCCCGACGGCAACAGCGTTGCCTATCGCGAGGACACCTTCAAGGACGGACTCCGCTACACCGATGTGAAAGTACACTCATTTGCCAACGGCACGACCAAGCAGCTCCTTAATGGAGCACGCAATGTGAACGGTGTGAGCCTGCAAGGCAACACTGCCGTGATGGTAGCCAACGGCGAGGCAAAAAAGGTTGCCACGGCCGGGAAAGCCGCCAAAAGCACCGCACCGGTGGCTTCAATCGTCAACCGCCAGCTTATGCTCAGCGTGAACGGCAAAGTAAAGACCCTGTCGCCCAACGGCACCGACCGCAGCTACCTGTGGCCATCGGTTTCGCCCGACGGCAAGCATGTGTGCTACTTTGTGGCAGGCACAGGCTGCTTCGTGTGCGACCTCAACGGCAAGATAGTGGCACGCCTCGGTCTGCTCCGTGCAGCCAAGTGGCTCAACAACAGCACCATTGTGGGCATGAACGACACCGATGACGGCTACGTCATCACATCGTCGTCGATTGTAGCCGCCACACTCACAGGCGAACGCCAGGTGCTCACCGATGCCGGCGTGATAGCAATGTACCCCTACCCGGCAGCCAACGGCAAGGTGATTGTATTCAGCACCGACAAGGAAGAAAACTACATTATCAACATTAAATGAAAGGGCAAGCCATGAACAATATAAAGAAAATGTTATTCGCAGCAGCGACGGCAGCCGTCACTGCATCAATGGCTCTCGCCGGAGGCAATCTCACCAAGGAGGAAGCCCACATCTACATCAATGCCGGACATGGAAGCTGGGGCTCGAATGACCGCAACATGACCACCATCAACCACGCCTTCGGCGTCTCCTCCGGCTTCTAGGAGAGCAACACCAACCTCTGGAAAGCTCTTAAAATGGGTTCAACCCTCGAAAAATGGGGTGTGCCCAAAGCCAACATCATGTACTCGCGCGTGAAGAACGGCCCGTATCCCACTGTGGCAGGTGCTGCCGATGCAGAGCTATACAACCGCAACCTGACGGAGATTTCGGAGGAGTGCAACGCCTTCAACACCGACTATTTCCTCTCAATCCACTCCGATGCCGCCACCGAGGGCAGTGCCACCAACCTCTCGCTGCTCATCTACAACGGCTACACCGTTCCTGCCGCCGACGATGAAAACATGTGGGAAGGCAGCCGCTCACTGGAGTACCAGAAGACGAGCCGCGCAATGGCTGAAACGCTGTGGCCCATACTTGAATCGAATGGCATCGACGTGTTCTCAAGCACTGCACAGCGCATCGTGGGCGACCTCACGTTCTACTACCACCTTAACTCCCCTGCCGACAACGTGAACGGCTATGCCGGCTACCTTGGCGTGCTTCGCCGCAACACCTGCGACGGATTCCTCGCCGAAGGCTACTGCCACACCTACCAGCCTGCACGCCACCGCGCCCTCAACCCCGACTACTGCGGACAGGAGGGTGTGCGCTACGCACGCGGCGTGGCTGCATGGTTCGGCTGGGAAACCGAATCGACAGGCTACATCATGGGTTCGGTGAAAGACCTGCACGAAGTGTTCTCACACCAGTACTATCACCCCAACACCTCATCAATGGATATTTGGAAGCCAATCAACTACGCCACCGTAACCCTCTACAAAGGCGGCGTGAAGATTGCCGAGTACACTACCGACCGCGAATACAACGGAGTATTCGTATTCGAGAATCTTGAACCGGGCGACGACTACACAATCGACGCCGTAGCACCGGGCTACAAGTCGCTGTGGGCACTCAATGAGGAATACGGCCGCGACAACGCCACATGGACTGTGACCGCCGGCGAGACCACCTACCCGATAATCCAGCTTGAGGCTGAAGGATATGAAGCCAACCCGACCTACAACTACCCTGCCCCGATACAGGACAAGTGGCTCGAAGTGGCTTCGAGCTACGAAATGCGCCAGGACTTCGTGAAGAAGCCGGTCGACGTGCTTGCCGGTAAGACCATACGCCGCGAGGTGGTGAAGGGCGACTCGGCATACGTGCTCGCAATCGACGAGGAACAGAAGCCACACATCTACTGCCTCGACGCATGCACACAGTCGATGCTATTTGAAATCAGCACCACCGGAATAGGCAACGCCGACGACGAGAACGAGCTGATGCCAATCAGCGACATAGCTTTCACCAGCGATTCCATCCTTGTGGCTTGCAACTTGGTGAAAACATAGGTTAACCCCACAGGCGTGCTGAGCTTCTACACATGGAAACGCGACGACAAGACACTCCAGCCTGTAGGTGACCCGATGGAATGGTTCACATCGAGCGACAACTACACCAGCGGCAACTTCAACAACGCCATAACCGGACAGTCGATTGCGGTGAACGGACGCTATGAGAAGTGCCTCATCGCCGTTACCGCCGAAACCGCCGGAGCAAGCGGCGAAGTGCGCATCCCGCTCTTCACCATCTCACGCAAAGGATTGGTAGGCACTATCCGCAACCAGGACAAGGCGTTATTCACAAAGGCACTCCTTGGCGATGACTACCAGCTCACCACTTCGCCCTACGGCGACAGCAACTTCGTAATCGACGGGTCGCTCACCACACCGCAGGAGTTTGCCGCCGGTGCCGATGTTTCGGCTCCCGTCTATGGCTCGAAGCTGAGTGCTGAAGTGATGCCGGCCTCGCAGAACGGCTACACATTCTTCAAGTATGCCAAGCGCACACTGCTCGTTGTTCCCACCGCCAATGGCGAAGGAGCAGCCTCGGGTGTGGCTCTCTACGACGTAACCGACGGACTTGACGCAGCCAAATTCATTCCGACAACCAACACCACCCTTGAAGCAGCCGCTGCCGGCTATGTGAGGGCATATTCGGGCGTGAACAATGCCGATATAAGCCTCTACCTCAACACCGACGGTGCAGTGACCCGCTTCACCACCGAAGGTGTGGAGCAGACCGACTATATGGGCGTATATGCCTACGGCCTGAATGTGGTGAAGAATGAAGACTGCTACACATTCTCGTTCGACGTGAACGACGACTGCCTTGAGGGCGCACGCATCATATTCACCGATGCAGCATCGGGCGAGTATGTGAGTGAAACTGTGTTTGACTCCGTAAAAGCCGGGCACAACGACGTTACACTATTTGCCGAAGACCTCTCAGGAGCTGAGGGGCAAGAACTTGCATGGGCAGTGGAAGTGGCAAGCAACAATGTGACCACTTTCCGCAACTTGCTGCCGCGCGAGAGCTATACGCTCAACCGCGCCTACGCCACTGTTGACGTATCGCCGGCTTCACCCAGCTTCGGAAAGACCTTCGTCTCGAACTACAACGGAGGCTCAAAGCCCGAAAACGGCATAATCATCTACGACCAGAACTTCAACCGCGAGAACGAGACGGTGCTTGCCAACGGAGCTTTCGGCACCAACGGCTGCATCGGCATCAGCCCCGACGGCTATGTCTTCGTCACCGATGCCACCGAAGCCAATGCCGGACTGTGGTGCTCAGCTGACAACACCGACTACGCATCATTCAACCAGTTCTTTGAGGGAACAGCCGCATCGGGCGTTGTCACCAACGGCGGCGTTGAGGTTGCCGGAGTTGCAGGCAGCGTGGCATTCACAGGCGAAGGCGCATCGCTCAAGATTCTATCGCTGATGAAGAACTCAAGCAAGAAGTATCAAATCAACATCTACGACCTCGGTGCAGTGAATACCGAAATGATTCCTGCCGGCTGGGGTGTAGCTCCAAGCAAGACCCTTGCACTGCCAAGTGCAATGATTGCCGACGCACAAATTGCTCCGGTGGAGCAGGGTGTGTGGGTTTGCGCCAACATCAGCTTGCAGACCAACAGCGAAACCGCTCCAACGCTCTGCTTCGTCGACTACAATGGCAACATCACCTTCAACTCAGGCGAGCTGAAGAACAAGAGCCTGCTCGACGGTGCTGCCGGCAGCGGATTTGCAGTGAGCCGCGACGGCAAGATGCTTGCCGTGAACGACGGATACGGAGTCTTCCAGTTCTTTGCCGTGACATTCGAGGACACCACACCTACGCTCACTCCGCTCTACAGCTTCAAGCACGACATTGGCGTGAGTGCAAAGCGCATACAGGACGGCGACTACGTGGAGCAGATGGCATTCGACTATGCCGGAAACCTTGTGGCTTCAGGACACTACCTTGGAGTGTTTGCAGTGCCGACAATCGACAACCGCAGCGTCACCCCTGCCACTACCACAGTGATATCGAAGGGTAGCGGTGTGGAAGGCACAATCGCTGACATCGACCCCAATGCACCGGTTGAATACTTCAATCTGCAAGGAATACGCGTGCAGAACCCCGAAAAGGGAGTCTACATAAAGCGTCAGGGCCGCCATGCCGAGAAGGTACTCATTCCATAGCACAACCTGCGCAATCGCACTATTAAATTTCCAAACAGGGTTGGCACACACTGAAGTGCCAACCCTGTGTTGCTTTTACCCAGGCTGCAAGGGTGGCTGAAAAATCACAGTTTTTGATTAGAAGCGAGTGTAAGCTGCAAGAAAAATTACCGATTTCAAGGTATTGTGGATTTTTTGGCGCGGAAGTAATTTTGCAGTGGTGAAAATATTCAAGTCGGCGCGTGTGGTCGCGCCACTTCGGTTAAACTTATTCAATGAGCAGTGTTTTCTCACGTAAGTCCAATTGACTTTCTCCGAGGGGCACTGCTTCTTTTGCCCCTCAAGAGAAAAACACGAGTTTAATTATAATTGATAAAGCGATTATGGGAAACAAAGTACTAATCAAGCTAATACTATTCACATTGACGATTTCAGAATCCTCAACGGCACAATGGCGGCGCAAGGCAGCGGTTGCCGACACCACCCGCCAGGTGCAACTTGAGGAAGTTGTGGTTAACGCCACCGGCGTAGGCCGCGTGAAACGCTCGGCATTCAACACCATTGCCGTTGACACACGCGATATGCTCAACACCACCAAAATCCTCAGCGACGCACTTGCAAAGGCACCGGGGCTGAAATTGCGCGAATCGGGCGGCGTAGGCTCCGATATGACCCTGATGCTCGACGGCGTGAGCGGCAAGCGCGTGAAGGTGTTTATCGACGGCGTGCCGCAGGAGGGCGTGGGGCAATCATTCGGGCTCAATAACATACCGGTGAGCTTTGCCAACCGCATTGAGGTGTACAAGGGTGTGGTGCCGGTGGGATTCGGGACCGATGCAATAGGCGGCGTGATCAACGTAGTCACCAACCGCCGCAGAGAAGGCTGGTTTCTCGACGGGTCATACTCCTACGGATCATTCAACACCCACCGCTCGTCGGTGAATTTCGGACAGACGCTCGGCAACGGCTTCACCTACGAAATAACAGCATTCCAGAACTATTCTGACAACGACTATCACGTAGACTCGCCTGTGGAGGACTTCGAGACCGGGCGCATCGACCGCGACAAGAAGCTGCGCGTGAAGAGATTCAACGACACCTATCACAATGAAGCCGTAGTGGGGAAAATAGGTATCGTCAACAAGGCATGGGCTGACCGCCTGCTGCTCGGACTGACCTACTCGCACATGTACAAGGAGATACAGACCGGCGTGCGGCAGGAGATTGTCTACGGCGAAAAGCACCGCCACGGACACGCACTCATGCCATCGCTCGAATATGCCAAGCGCAACCTGCTCACACGCGGACTCGACGTGAACATGAACATCACCTACAACCGCGACGAAACGACCAACGTAGACACCGCTTCATGCAAATACAACTGGCTCGGCGAAAAGGCTCCACTCAACTCTCCGGGCGAGCAGAGCCGGCAGTATATCAGCGCAATCAGCAACAACTGGAACGGCACCGCCACAGTGAGCTACCGCTTCGGGAGGGCACATACGCTCACATTCAACCATGTGCTCACCAACTTCAGCCGCCGCAACAAGTCGATGCTTACCGCCGAACCGGTAATCGACCCAATTGCTAAAGTGACGCGCAAAAACATCTCGGGGCTGGGCTATCGCCTGATGCCGGCGGACCGCTGGAACCTATCGGTGTTCGGCAAATACTACGACCAGTACGTATCGGGGCCTGTAGCCACCACCGAAGCAATGGACGACTACGTGCGCCACTCGCGCAGCATAGGCTTCTGGGGCTATGGAGCAGCCGGAACGGTGTTCATCATTCGCGGAATGCAGGCAAAACTCTCCTACGAGCATGCCTGCCGACTGCCGACCATCGAGGAGATGTTTGGCGATGAGGACCTTGAAATGGGTGATATAGGAATCAAGCCCGAAAAAAGCGACAACGTGAACTTCAACCTCAGCTACGCCCGCACTTTCGGGCAGCACTCGGTGTATGTGGAGGGAGGATTGGTGTACCGCAGCACCAAAGACTACATTCAGCGCAACATCACTTCGATGAGCGGAGGCAAATATGCCGCCACCTACATCAACTATGGCAATGTGCTCACCAAAGGCTTCAACATTTCGGCACGCTACAGCTTCGACAAGTGGCTCAGCATAGGCGGCAACTTCACAAAGATGAACGTGTGCGACAATATGCCCACCACAATGGGCACCGACACGCCAAACATCAACTACAAGCAGCGCATAGCCAACCTCCCCTACCTCTTTGCCGACAGCGATGCCAACTTCTATTGGCACAACCTCGGCAAGAAGGGAAATGTGCTCACCGTGACCTACGACAACCGCTATGTTCACAGCTTCACCTACTACTCAAGCAACATCGGCTCAAACAAGGGTGACTACATTGTGCCTGACCAATTCTCGCACAATCTCACCATTGCCTACAGTCTGTGCCGCGGCCGATACAGCTTCGCCATTGAGTGCCGCAACTTCACCGACGAGAAGCTCTACGACAACTTCTCGCTGCAAAAGGCGGGACGTGCCTTCTACGGCAAGGTGCGCGTGCACTTCAATTGACCGCCAACGGCTGCAAATCGAAAACTCTAATAAAAAACAAAAAAAATAAAGACACTATGATGATGAAGAACAACCTTTTCACCACAGCAATTCTCCTGGCAGCCACCACTCTTGCTGCCTGCTCCGACAACGACAACAACACACCTGAACTCCCTGCCGAAGAGGGCGCAAGCGCATTTGTGCTCGCAACTTCGGTGAAAGACGGCGAACAGACAGCCAATGTGCTGCTAACGGCACAGAGCCTCAACGAGGGCACCGTCTCGGCATTGAACAACGGCCTCGTAAACGATGGCGCCACGGAATGGGTGTTCTATGGCGACAAATACCTCTATGCACTCACCTACAACCAGGGAAATGCCGGAACTACACGCTCATACGTGCTCGGTGACGACGGACAGATGCGTGCCCGCTCGGCAGAATACAAGGTGAGCCGATTCACCACATTCGGCATTTTCGGCAAATACATTCTCTCGGCTTCGACCGGTGACGGACTTACCGACTACGCCGATGCTGCCGGGAACGCACCTAAGATGCTGCGTCTCACCTACCTGGATGTGGCGGCGGAGG
>CAMFSS010000010.1 GCA_945983195.1 uncultured Prevotellaceae bacterium
AGCGTCTGCACATCTGCAAGGCTTCGGGAGTGGGGTGCCGCGTCTATGAGGAGCGTATCCCCATCGACTACCAGACTGCCGTGATGGCTGAAGAATTCGGAATGAACCTCGTCACTGCCGCACTCAATGGCGGTGAAGACTATGAGCTGCTCTTCACCGTGCCCCTTGCCGACCACGAGAAGGTGGCAGCAATGAAGACTTCGCGCATCATTGGCCGCATCACAAAGCCCGAACTTGGTGCCTGCCTTGAAAGCCGCGACGGCAATGAGCTGCCTATCCGTGCCCAGGGCTGGAAGGCTTTCTGAAATACAACGTAATATATCGACAATAAAAGCATTTTATGATAATACAATCGTCATTGAAGTCATTTGGCAACTACTGCATATTCATCAGCCGGGTGTTCACTTTCCCCGACCGATGGAAAGAGTTTTTCCGCCGCTATGTGAATGAAATTGTCAAGCTTGGAATCGACTCTATTCCGCTTGTCATAATCATTTCCATTTTCATCGGTGCCGTGTGTACCATTCAGATGTTTCTCAACACCACTTCTCCGCTGATGCCTCGCTATGCCGTAGGTCTTGCCACGCGCGAGATAATCTTGCTTGAGTTCTCATCGTCGATTCTCTGCCTCATTCTGGCAGGCAAGGTGGGGTCGAACATTGCATCTGAGATAGGCACCATGCGTGTTACCGAGCAGATCGACGCACTCGAAATCATGGGCGTGAACTCTGCCAATTTTCTGGTACTTCCCAAGATTATGGCAATGGTCACTTTCATCAATGTGCTTGTGGTGTTCAGCATGTTCACCAGTCTGTGGGGAGGCTACATGGTGTGTGCCGTCACCGGGCTTGTGCCTGTGTCGACCTACGTCTACGGCATACAGACCATGTTCAATAGCTGGTATGTGTGGTACGCGCTCATCAAGTCACTCTTCTTCGCCTTTGTCGTGAGCAGCGTGGCGAGCTACTTCGGCTACTATGTGAAGGGCGGAGCACTTGAGGTGGGAACGGCAAGTACCAATTCAGTGGTTACGAGCAGCATCATCATTCTGCTTCTCGACGTTATTCTCACTAATCTAATGTTGCAATAGCCTGCGCGTCGTCAATAGGCTTTTGCTTTAATCACACTTATGCTATGATAGAAGTTAAAAACATAAATAAGTCATTCGACGGCCGACAGGTGCTGCACAATATCAGTGCCACTTTCTATGATGGTAAGACCAATCTTATCATCGGACAGAGTGGCTCAGGCAAGACGGTGCTAATGAAGAGCATTGTGGGGCTTATTACGCCTGAAGAGGGTGAGATTCTCTACGACGGCCGCGACATAATGAAGATGAATCTTAGCCGGCGCAAGCAGATTCGCAAGGAGATTGGTATGCTTTTCCAGGGTTCGGCATTGTTCGACTCCGAGACGGTGCTCGGCAATGTGATTTTTCCGCTGAAGATGTTCTCCGACATGGAGCCTGAGGAGCAGCTTGAGCGTGCCAGGTTCTGCATTGAGCGCGTGAATTTGAAGGGTGCCGACGACAAGTATCCGTCGGAAATAAGTGGTGGAATGCAGAAGCGTGTGGCTATTGCCCGTGCCATTGCACTCAATCCCAAGTATCTTTTTTGCGATGAGCCAAACTCAGGACTCGACCCTAAAACGTCGATTCTCATCGACGAGCTGCTGAGCGACATCACTCGTGAGTACAATATCACCACCATTATCAACACCCACGATATGAACTCGGTGCTTGGAATAGGGGAGAACATTATCTTCGTCAACAAGGGCTGCAATGGCTGGACCGGCACTAAGGACGATATTTTCGACAGCGATTGCCAGGCTCTCAACGACTTCGTTTTTGCCACCGACCTGTTTCAGCGCGTGAAGAACTATGTGAAAGCCACTCGCGCCAAGTGATGTGCAGCTTATTCAATGATGCGGATTACGCGGATAGCGGTGCATGAGCGGATGCGGCGAAGCGTTTCCTTCAGCTCATCTTTTTCGAGAGTAACTTTTTTGTCGGTCGACGATGCGTGCAGCAAGTGCAGCTTGTCGCCCGACTTTATTATTATGCCCATGTGCGACACGTCGAGACCCTCGGTCTTGGTGACTAATGCCACAATGTCGCCGCTCTTTATTGTTTTCGCCTTTTTAGCGTCGAGCCACTCCTTTTTCAGGTAGGGATAGCGGTGCATGCGGTAGCCTATTTCGAAATTCTTCACTTTGGCAAACATTGCGCTGTCGGCGAGCTGTGGATAACTGTCGCGGTGTCGGCTCATGTAGTCGATTGTCTTTACGTCGTAGCGTGCACCGTCGATTTCCGAAGTTATTTCACGAATGTTCCCGCGGTGTGAGTTGTTGGCAATCCAGTCGCTTATGTAGTGCAGGCGCGAGGAGTAGTCGCCGAGCAATCCGTCGCGGTAGCGCACCGACTCAAGGTTGCGGGCATAGTCGCGCCACGAAGTGCGTCCGTCGAGTGTAGTGCGTGTGAGGGCATATAGCGTTTCCACGAAGGTGGTGCAGTCGAGCTGGTCGATGTTGATGGTGAGCCATTCGCGCTCGCCTTCGAGTGTGTGTGCCACGTAGGGCGTGCCAAGCAGCTCATTGGCATAGAATTCCACCAGTGCATTGGGCGACTGTTTCCCCGATTTGCTGCCCTTCGTGAGCAGTTCGTTGATTTTCGCGGTGTCGCTTTCGCAGTGGAAGCGCAAGTCCTGCGGTGCAGCGGCCAGCAGGGCAGCCGTTGAGCATATTGTCATTATCAGTGCTATCGTGTATCTTTTCATATCATTCATGATTTTTTAGTTCCACATGTTATTTGTCGTGGCAAAGTTATTGCTTTTGCGACTACAAATTTACACTAAAAAATCATAATCCCTGCAATATTTTGCCCTCAAATCGACAAAATCACAATTTTAGTGTACTTTATCACATTAGCTGCACCGCGGAGTATGCACTTGTAGCATTGAGGCTACCAGCGGTCGTAGTGTATGCGCGATGGGTCCCACTTGTCCTTGGGTGTAACTTCAGCGGCAGGATAGCCGATAGGAATGATGTTGAGCGGAATGATGTGCTCGGGAAGCCCTAAAATTTCGCGTACCAGTGCAGTGCGCTCGGCACTCGGGTATATGCCCGTCCACACTGCGCCAAGCCCTTGTGCTGTGGCTGCAATCAGCAGGTTCTCGGTGGCGGCCGATGCGTCCTGAATCCAGAAGTCGCGGCCTTCGCCCTCCATTGCTTTGGTCATGTCGCCGCACACCGCTATTGCGAGCTGGGCTTTTGCTGCCATCTTTGAGTTGCGCAGCGTGTCGGCAATGGCATTGAGCACATTGCGGTCTTTGATTACGACAAATGCCCACGGACGGCTGTCGCGTGCCGTCGGGGCTGCCATTGCGGCGCGTAGCAGAGCCTCCACCTTCTCCTCCTCCACTTTCTGGTCGGAATAGGCGCGTACGCTTGCACGCTGTGCGATTGCGGTGAGAGCCGAAGTTTCGGCATTTGCTGTTTCGGCTTGTGGCTCGGTTGCATTTTGCTTTGCCAGAGTGAGTTCTACGGCGAGAATCACCACTGCCAATGCAAGAACGATGTTGAGAATTTTCGATGTCATAGTTATTTAGTGCTATTTTGTTGTTTGTAATAAATTCTGGTAGTTTGCTCGGTGCCAACTCTTTATTTCGTCGACTGCGAGTATTTCAGTGTTGAGCCTGTGGGGCACACGAATCGGCAGTAGGGGCGCGGAGTGAACACCGACAGTGCCACAAATGCGCAAGCCATCACTATCACCACCGGCGAAGCCTGGTCGAGCATGAACACAGTGAAAGCCTCGTAGTCCATAAGGTCGAAACCTGCACCCACAGCCATGACGAGAAGCAAGGCAATCCACAGAGCCTCACGCAGTCCGTTGAGCCACTTCAGCAGCGTTGCCGAGGGCTGCCACTTGTGCTTTTTCACTGCACCGGCAAGCTCTTGTAGCGAGCCAAGTGGGCACACATGGTTGCAATAGTGGCTCGGCTTGCCGAAAAACGGCATCACGAATCCCACCAGAAGCAGTACCGCAGGAATGATGCCTGTGCTGAGGCTCAGACCATTGGATATGGTGTTTATGATTAGCGACATCGAAATGAAGCTGTGGCTCCAGAAACCTATGACTGCCACATTCAGTGCAAGTTGCGCTAACCGCGCCGTGCGGCTCTTCGAAATGAACGGCAGTAGCACGGCACACACTGTCACAAGCAGCGTGATTAGCAGTTTCCATGAAAAAATGCCCGACAGTGCCGATGGCTGTGAATCCACGTAGTCAGCCACCGTAAGTCGCACGGTGGAGATTACAGCAGCCGAGGAGTAGGTGGCACCGCTCACGGCATCTACATTGGCATTGATAGCCTCGTCGGGGGTCATTCCGTTCCATCGCTCAAACAGACCTTCATCAGTCAGCGACTTGAAGAATGTCGGACTTTCATCGTTTTTGAGCGGAGTCACGCGCGCTATCCGTCCGTTGGCAATGGCAATCTCCACCGGCGTGGTTCCGGCATATCCAATCACCCGGTCGGCAATCCCGATTGACGAGAGCACCACCGTATCGCCACTCGCAGCAGCCAAGCTGCCCGCTGTTGCCAAATCACCTGAATTTGTCGCGTCTGTCAGTGCCGCCTCCGGGCTACTTGAATTTGTTGCATCTGTCAGTGCCGCTTCAGTATGGCTTGAATTGTCGCCGATGCGGCATCCTGCCACTTTCCCGTTCTTGTTGATAGCCACCGCAGTAAGCAGCAGTGCGCAAGTCACAAGCTGCATCACATGGTTCAGAATCTTATTGTTCATCATTTCCAATACATCACAATTTTTCACTGCGAAATTACAAACATTTCCCCATTCCCCTACATCTGCATTTTGCTAAAAAAACAAAAAAATCCTTTCCGCTTTTCGTGAAAATTCTGCTCAGATTCTTTGGCTTTGGTAAAAAGTGAGTGGATTTTTTGGAACTTTTGTGAAGATTTCATACTTTTGTACCTTAATAAAAAGTCATTTATCATTATTGAATAGAATATGAAATCAAGACTTACACAATTGACTGCGGCAATATTGCTTGTGTTTACCGCTGCCATGCCGCTCCGTGCGGCTGAATACTGGGAACCTTCTACGCACCTTGGGTCAACGTTTGAAAGAGGAAATGGAACGCTTTTCAATCCTTATGTAATCCACACTGCCCAGCAGCTTGCCAATTTTGCATATATGGTGTATGAGTCGCAGGATTACTTTGAAAACCGCTACATAATTCTCGACAACGACATTGTGCTCAACGATGATGTCATGGCCAATCCGTCGGCAGCAAAGCCGTGGATGCCGATTGGCAAATGGGGATTCTTTCAAGACGGGAAGTTCTTAGGCTCATTCGATGGCCGTGGACACACCATCTACGGACTTTATATCAGCAAAGACTCGCGAATCGACGGATATGCCGGACTGTTTGGCACAGTGAAAAAGAATGGAGAGGTGAAAAACCTGAATGTGAAGGATGCGGTCATCGACCTTAGTTCATTTTCCGGCCAGAATCTCTATGTGGGCGGCATTGTGGGCTACACCACCGACAATGCTTTTGTCACCAATTGTACATTCGAGGGAAATATCTACGGCAATGAGAACAGCCGGTATCAGGGTGGTATTGTTGGTTTCCACACAAGCTGCAACGCTGTCTTGTCATGCCATTTTACCGGTAGAGTTGGCGCGAAGCCCAATGACAATGCCTATTGCCCCGGCATCGCCGGTGGCATCGCCGGTTACAGCTCTGCTTCGATTGTCGACTGCACGGCAACAGTCAATGCCTTAGGAAGTCGCAATATCTCCGACGGCTACTTGGGTGGTATTGTAGGCTGTGGAAAATCTATGGTTGTAAACTGTGTGACCAATAGCACCGATGCCGAAGGCGATAGCTGCCTCATCGAAGGCGTCAACGTCAAGAATGTGGGTGGAATTGCAGGCTGGGCACAGCAACTGAGCCATTGCCGCAACTATGCCGAAGTGCAGACCGACCACGCGAGCCTTGTGCTTGGCGGTGTGGCAGGCTCGTGCAGCACGGTGGAATATTCCGCCAACTTCGGGCGCGTGTATTGCGTAAATGAAGCTTATACCCGAACAATCAATGTGGCTTATATGGGCGGTGTAACCGGACAGGCAACTGAGGTTAAGAATTGTGCCAATTATGGCTTCGTTGATGTTCCCGATATGCAATGGAGCAAGGACCTCGGAGCCGATTTCATTTACACTCATTGCGGAGGAATTGCCGGACACGGCTCCAAAATCACTGGCAGCTTCAATGTGGGAAAGGTGCGCTATGCGATATTCAACTACCAGGGAAGGTGGAAAACCCACTCCTACGGAGTGTCTCGCAACATGCCCACCAGTCACGACAACACTTATTATCTCAATACTACATCAGTAGCAGCCACAGCGGAAGGCGAGGGCGACATGAAGGCTGAGATTGGAGCATTGCAGTCGGAAAGCCTCCTGCAAACTTACGAAAGCCTCTGGGGTATGAAGTGGGGCATCGACCAGGAGTCTAAGTGTCCTTTGCCAATCAAGTGGGGTGGTGTCAACCGCGAATATGCCATTTATGGAATGGAAGGCGATGGCACTAAGGATAATCCTTACAGAATTGTCAGCGCAGACATGTTCCTTGCCCTCAGTAATGGACTGAAATACTCCGATACGAATTTGGCAGGAAAATACTTCAAGCAGGTGTGTGATCTCGATTTTAGTGGCACTATCTTCACTCCCATGGGAATGTATTATGATAACGATAAGGCCGACTACGTATACAAGAGCTTCAAGGGACACTACGATGGCGGCGGTTACAGCGTGCGCAATATTGATTTCATCTATCTGGGCAACCACTATCCGAATGCCGGTAACAAATATATAGGCTTTATCTCAAAGCTTGAAGATGAGGGCACACTCAGCAACATCAATTTCGTGAACGTAAACATAATTGCTAATGACTGTTGTTGTGCCGGAATTGCTGCCGGCGGTTACAGCACTAAATGTATTCCGGAAGACAACATTTATGCAACTGCGCCTAAATATACGCCTTTCTCGGGAATCAATGTGCTGGCTTGCAGCATTGTGTCGCATGGCGGCTCGCAGGTGGGTGGTCTTGTAGGTGCTACCTACACCGACGTATATCTCGATAGAGATGAGATGCCATACCAAATGAATCAAGCCAACATCACCATCGACGGCTGCACGGTGCAGAACACCTCGATTGAGGCATCACACATTGCAGGAGGCATTGTGGGAATGCAGAACTATACCAACATCAGACATTCTACGGCGATGTGTGACTTCAGCATGAATTCAACTTCCGATGAACCATGCTACATTGGCGGACTTATTGGTTCAAATTATTTCTCTGAATTTGGAAACTATGCCGATTCTTTCGACTCTAATGTAAGTTACTGCACGGTGCTGCCAAATGTCGATTATGATTCGGTCGAAAAAGCTGACAAGGAATGTTATATCGGAGGCTATGTAGGAACTTGCAATATATTTTCTGAGTTCACGATTGAAAACTCAATGTCTGATTTTTCGCGCTATGCAGGCGACAATGAAAATGTCTTCACCGGCTATTGCTCGGGACAGGATTTGGAGGCCTACTATTCTTTCTATTATGTGGAATTTCCCGACGAGAGCTGCGAATGGCTGCTGTGTGGCAATATGGCAAATGAAGACCTGAACATTGCCTATGATTCGGAATACAAGCGATTCAGCGAGCTTGGCGGCTGGAGCGCATACTACCTGAATGGCAACAGTAACGAGGGCGAAATGAAGTGGGGATATTACTATCCTACGGCATCGCCCAATCCCTATCCTGTGACCTCGGCAAACAACCGCTACTCGCACTACGACCTTACGGGCGAACGAAGCATTGCAACCCCCGACCGACTTTACGTTGACTTCACGCTGTCGGCGATTCCGCTCGATAACAATGTGCTCATTGCTGCCGATGGCGTAGCTATCGACCAGGTGATGATTGCCGCCAAGGCAAACCTTGTGTCGCAGAATGGAGTTGCAAGCCGCCTCTATCTCTACGACAAGATGGATTTCACCTATCCCGGCTCGTTCCATTCCTATGCCGTTCACTACGAGAACGCTGATGCCGACACATGGCAAGTGATGTGCCTGCCATTCGAGTTGAAGCAGGAAATGCTTCCCGAAGGCTGCAAGATGTTCACGGTGTGTGGATATGCCGATGGTGCAGCGAGCGGAGATGAAATAGAAGTGGCTGCTGCCGGAGAGCCGTTCGTGCTCTATAATGAGGGTGGATTTGTGATCGATGACTATGCCTACAATGGCGGCATCACCGGTGCTGCCACTGCCGGAACATATCTCGCCGGAACATTCACCGCAGCCACTGCAAGTGCAGGCGACTATGTGCTGAGTGCCGACGGCACGAAGTTCATTCGCCTCACCGAAGACGCACCGATCGACGCTCTGCGAGGCTACGTTCCGGCATCTAAATTTGCGGGAGGCGGAGATGAAGTGCCGTTTAATGCTGTGATTACGGGCATTGAGAATGTGGCAGACAACGCACACCGCACAGGCATCTATGCCGATGGCGAGGCGATAGTGATAGAGTCGTCGGAGAATGGCTCGGCAGCAATCTACAGTGCCGCAGGCGCATTGGTTAAGCAGATTAGCGTGACCGAGGGCAGTCGTACAGCCGTTCCGCTTACTCCCGGCATCTACTTCGTGAAACTTGGCACTACCACCGCCAAGGTGATAGTGGGATAATACTCCGAACGCTAATAACAGCCAAATACCTAATTTCCATTCCAAAAAACCGGCAGTTTTACCGCTTTTTTGGAATGGAAATTTTTGTAATTTATTGATATTCAATCCTCATATCCATCCCAATAAAACAGCAAATTTGCACTGCTCTTGGAATGAATATTAATTTCCATAAGAAATCCAAATTTAATTAAGGTAATCTCTATTTAATTTCTTAACTTTGTAAGCAAATTAGGAGTACTATGGATATTAAGAAACATATTACAGCATTAGGATTTGTTCCCAAAAATGGGACGAATGGCATTTATCATAAAATATATGTTGATTATGCCATAGAAATTGACTTTGAGAAGCAAAGTATTAACTATGGCAGTGATATTACTGCCGAAAGTAAGACTACACAAAACTTTTCACAACCAGAAAATTTTGTGGTACTTGAGTGTGTTAATAGGTTACTGGCAAAAGGATATAAACCTAAGAGCATCATTCTTGAAAAAACTTGGCCATCTGGACACGGGCCATCTGGAAGATTGGATATTTGTATCAGTCGTGAAGACGGTACACCATATATGCTCATTGAGTGTAAGACATACGGCAAAGAGTATAATAAGGAATCTGTCAAAATTCACAAAGACGGAGGGTAACTGTTTACATACTTTCAATTATCGGGTGGAAAAGCTGACGTTATAATGTTATATGCCTCAGAATTGAGAGGTGATAAATTTGAATTTGTTAATGAGATTATCAAAATTGAAGATGATTATCGTAATGGTGATGTTAAGGACATTTATGAAAAATGGAATAAGCTTACCAAAGATAATGGTATCTTCGATTCTTGGGTACAACCATATAGTTTCCAAAGCAAAGCATTAACAAAGGAGCAGTTGAAAGAGATAAAAGCAGAAGATTCAAGCTTTATCTTCAATCGTTTCCTTGAAATACTACGCCATAATGTAGTGTCAGACAAGGGAAATGCTTTCAATAAGATATTTACACTCTTTTTGTGCAAGGTCTATGATGAAACAACCACAGGTGATGGTGAAGAATTAAAGTTCCAATGGTTTGAAGGACGAGACAACCACGTTGATTTCCAACTTCGCTTGACAGACCTTTATAGCAAAGGAATGAAAAAATTTTTGGACAGGACTGTTAGCGATTTCAATAATGAGGACTTTGATAAGCGTTGTGCTAACCTGAATGAAGATACTAAACAATACCTTTTAAGAGAAGTAAACAAACTTCGTCTTGAAAAGAATAATGAGTTTGCAATCAAGGAGGTGTATGACAATGCTTCATTTGAAGAAAATGCAAAGGTTGTAAAAGAGGTTGTAGAGTTGATTCAGGGATATAGAATTCGATACAACAAGAGACAGCAATATTTATCAGACTTCTTCGAACTACTACTTACTACTGGTCTCAAACAAGAGGCCGGACAATATTTCACACCTGTACCTATAGCACAATTTATCATAAAGAGTCTTCCTTTGGATTCTATTATGGCAGAAAAACTGTCTCGTAAGGATGGTGAAATCTTGCCATATATGATTGACTATGCGGCCGGTAGCGGTCACTTTATCACAGAGTTTATGCACGAAGTACAAGACATCATAAACGGGTGTGATACCTCTAAGTATATTGAGGAGACTAGAAAGCACCTTATCAATTGGCAGAATTGCCATTTTGATTGGGCTACAGATTATGTATATGGCATAGAAAAGGATTATCGCCTTGTGAAAGTTGGTAAGGTGGGTTGTTATTTGCACGGTGATGGTTTAGCTAATGTTATATTGAGCGATGGACTTGCTAATTTCTGCAACAACAAAGAGTATAAGGGTAAACTACGCAAGCAGGCAAATGATGGTCAAAAGGACAATCAGCAGTTTGATATTGTATTGAGCAATCCTCCATATTCCGTTTCTTCGTTCCGACAGACAACTCGCGATTATTATACAGAGCAAGATTTTGAATTATATAACTCATTGACAGATAATAGCTCTGAAATAGAGTGTCTGTTTATTGAGCGTACAAAGCATTTGCTTAAAGAAGGAGGTATCGCAGGAGTTATTCTCCCAAGTTCAATATTGAGCAACTCAGGCATCTATACGAAGGCTCGTGAGATTATATTGCAATACTTTGATATTGTCGCAATAGCAGAATTAGGTAGCAATACTTTTATGGCTACAAATACAAATACTGTTGTTCTATTCCTCTGCCGTAGAGATAATTATTTTGCTGCCAATACAAAGAATGCTGTTGATACATTCTTTCGCACATTGAATGACGTAACTGTCAATGGCATAGAAACTCCTGCCTCAAAATATGTGGCTCATGTTTGGGTAGGGCTTGATTATGCCGATTATGTTACATTGTTACAGAAATCGCCGAATGACAAAGTAAAATCATACGTAATATATGCAGAGTATAAAAAGAAAATCTCTGCAAAGAGTGATGCCAAGTTATATGATGCCATATTAAATATTGAAGCTGAAAAACTTTTATACTTCATTTTGGCATATCCTCAAAAGGTTGTGATAGTCAAGAGTGGGGAAAAAGATGTAGAAAAACGCTTCTTGGGCTATGAGTTCTCAAATCGTAGAGGTAATGAGGGAATCCACGCGATTCAAAGAGGCAAGAGTATTGACGAGTGTACCAAACTCTTCGATGCCAACAGCTATGATAATCCCGATAAGGCAAGCACTTATGTGTATAGAGCTTTCAAGGGCGATTACGCAATGCCAATCACAGAGGAAATGCAATCCCATGTCAGTCGAGCATCATTGATTGATATGCTTGCTTTTGACAGGGATGTATTTGAAAAGAGCATTTCAATAACAGCAAAAAAAGTAATTATAAATAGTCAGTTCTCATTAGAGCCTATTGAGGATTTAGCAGAGGTAATACGCGGTGTTACCTATTCAAAAGAAGACCAAGTACAGGAAATGACAGATAATGCTATATTAACGGCAGACAATATCACATTATCAGGTAAATTGGAAATAAACAAACAAATATACCTTAGAGCAGACAAAAAACTTGATTCGGCTAAGAAACTGAAAAAGAATGATTGTTTTGTTTGTTTCTCAAGTGGAAGCAAAACCCATGTGGGTAAAATTTCCTTTATAGAAAAGGATTTGCCGTTCTACGCAGGGGGATTTATGGGAATAATACGCTCTACCTCCGATAGAATACTTCCTGAATTTTTATATGCCATATTGAATAGTCCGTCATACAGGCAAATTATAAGCGATGAGAGTAATGGCAATAATATCCAAAATTTGTCACAATCCATCGGAAGAATTAAAATACCCGGTGCTCCTGTTGATGTCCAGAAACAGATTGTAGAAGAAATCGCCAAGATTGATAAGTCTGCTTCGGACGCTGTGCTGCGGATTGGTGAATGTGAAACTGATACAGAAAGCGTGCTGTCCTCATTAAATTTTGCGGATGGCACGTTAAAAACCATAGCTCCATTTGCAACCAAGTCTGTTAAATATAGCGACATTGAGTCTGAAACATATATCACAACCGACAATATGCTTCAGAACAAATTGGGCGTTCTTCCTTTTGAAGGAGTAGCAAACATATCTTCTATCACCGAATACAAGCCGGAGGATATTTTGATTTCGAATATTCGTCCATATCTTAAAAAGATTTGGTTTGCCGACAAGGAAGGTGGATGCTCGAAAGATGTCCTCGTGCTTAGGTCTGCTGACACGGGTAAATATCTACCTAAGTATATATTCTATATGCTTCGTAGAGATACCTTCTTTGACTACATGATGGAGGGCAAAAAGGGTATTAAGATGCCACGAGGCAATAAAGATGATATAATGAAGTACAAAATCCCGATGCCTAATATTGATGAACAAAAACGCATAGTAGCACAGATAGAGGCATCAGAGTTAGAGATTACTAAGGCTCGCGCTTTGATAGAAAATGCCGCGAGTGAGAAACAAGCAATACTTGATAAATATTTATAAAAAATGAATACCAAAAAAACAACAAAGAGAGTTCTTTAGAGGATATGTACAAAAAAATGATGTGTACACAAACCTCTATAAATCCCAACTTTTCTAAATGGGAAAAGGTTGGAGATGTATATAAGCAGTATTCTATTTACGACACATCTAAATATGAAACTAAATTATCTTCAAGTACCATAAATATATAAAGAGAATATGCCAAGTTGGAGTGAAATAATAACAGATGTAAACTTGTATTCTAATGCAGGGATAGAACTAGATAAAAAACGAGAAGAGTATTTGAACAAAATACATTCTATAACTGGGCGAAATGTTATAGCGTACTATTCTGGATGGCTCAAAGCTCCAGATGCACCTCATGTGTCGATTGATGAACAAGATAAAAATGCCTTTATGACAACTGTATATAAGTTGGATAAAGCAAAAGGGCTCGACTTAATTCTTCATACACCAGGTGGAGATATTGCCGCAACCGAAAGCATTGTTACATATTTGAAAAGTATTTCCAAAGGCGATGTAAGAGCATTTATTCCCCAGATTTCTATGTCAGCAGGAACAATGATAGCAATGTCTTGCAAGGAAATTATAATGGGAAAGCAATCATCATTGGGGCCTATTGACCCTCAGATGGGTGGAATTGCTTGTCAGGCTGTTATTGATGAGTTTAAGCGTGCTGTTGATGAAGTTTCCAAAAATCCTGCGGCATTAGGACTATGGCAAACAATTATATCAAAATATCATCCTACCTTTTTAACTGATTGTGAAAATGCTGTTGCGTGGTCAGCAAAATTGGCAGAGCAATGGATAAAAGAGGTTAATCCAGCAATAGATTTTGATAAAATCATGGATGTATTCTTGAACCACAACAATAGCTATTCACACAGCAGACATTTATCTAAACAAGATTGCAAAAGTGCAGGGTTGAATATTGTGGACTTGGAAACAAACTCTGATTTACAAGATGCTATTCTTAGTTTGCATCATTGCTATATGATTCTATTTGATAAATTTCCCATTTCCAAAGTCGTGGAAAATAATATTGGGGGAAGATATATGCAGAATTATAATGCAAAATAGCAACAAGAACGTATTGAAGAATGAGGCTGCGCCTATTTTGACACAACCTCCCTTTTTTGACACAATAGTTCATTTGAAGAGTCTGTAGAACTGACCTATGCGAAGAATGATGTGACCGGGTGCAAATGTTTCACAAAGGGCACAAATGGAAATTGCTGGTGCTCATTGATACTCATGCTGAGATGTGCTGATGCCCATGTTGGTTGCTCACATAAAAATAGCTTGGCATTGCGTCACTATAATTCTGTTGAATGTAGGGCCTTAGTGTAAAGATTGGTGGTGACAGAATGGCGATGGGTGGGTGACAAAATTGCTGTAGATGTGACATTTATATTCTTCGGAAGTGCTAACGATGTTTTCGCTTTCTTAAAGTCAGCTCAGGTATTGCTAACGATGTTTTCACAAGGTTAATAACCCGACATTTCGGCAGCATTGCGGTGGACTGTGGCATTGGTTTTGCATAGTTGAGTGGTGCAAGCAGCGGCCAAGAGGTCGGTGCAAGCAGCAATTAATTGAATGTTTAACTTAATAATAGGAGATTAAAACTATGATGCCGGTTAGAAACAACAATCAAAATTGGTTCCCAAGTATTTTCAATGATTTCTTCGACAATGATTGGATTGCCAAAGTGAACACAGCAGCTCCGGCAATCAACGTTATAGAGAGCGATAAGAGCTATAAGGTTGAAGTTGCCGCACCGGGTATGACCAAAGAAGACTTCAACATTCATCTCGACGAGAACGACGAGCTTGTTATCTCGATGGAGAAGAAGAACCAGCAGGAGGAGAAAGATGATAAGAAACGCTATTTGCGCCGCGAGTTCTCTTACTCGAAGTTCCAGCAGTCGCTCGTATTGCCCGACAATGTCGATAAGGACAAAATCGGTGCAAGTGTATCCGATGGTGTACTCTGCATTGAGTTGCCGAAAATCACCGATGACGAGCGCGTGAAGATGAGACGTGCAATCGAAATTCAGTAATCAATCACAATACTGGAGAACACAATAAATTCTACTAAATGGAGGCAGTGCCGCAATTCGAATGGATGCGGCACTGCCTCTTGTATTTTTCAGCTTAATGTCGCGCCTTTGGCAGTCAACATTCTATTGGTCATCACTTCGTGAGCGACAGATTGATTGATATTCCGTAGCTGCTGTTGGTAGTCGGGTATGCCGACGATGATACGAGCGGCGTATTCACCTGGTGGTCGAAGTATGCACCCAGTGTGATGCGCTTGCTGAGGATGTAGTTGGCGGTGAAGTTGATTGAGAGCGTGCGTGAGCCGCTTGTAGCCTGAGTGTTGTTGTTCTCAATTTTGCGTATGAGCGCGTTGCTGTTGGTCAGCGAGAAGTCGAGGTTGAGAGTGAGGTCGTTGCTCACGCCCTGCTGCTGTCCGCCAATCTTCAGGAACGAATTGAAATTTGCAATCTTATAGCCGCCGCCTATTACGAGCGACTTGCTTAGAGCCTCCACCACCTGCCCTGCCGATGTGTTGAGCGTGAGTGTACGCGAGTCGCGGTACTCGGCATTGAAGGTGATGTTGTTCTTCATCGTAGCCGAGAGACCGATGAGCGGCGCAAACTTCTCGGTGAGCGACACCGAGGAGATGTTGTAGGGCGATGTCGGGTAAGGATTCTGCGTAAGCTCGCTCTTGCTGTAGCCAAGGTTTTCGCCCACGGCAATCCAGTCGCTGTAGCTTGAGAATGAACCCACGGAGTAGGTGCATTGGTAGGCGTGTGAGAGCGTGATGCTCTTGAACCACTTCTTCAGCTTATCGATTCGTCCGAGTCCGTCGTAGGATATACGCCAGTTGGGTCGCATTGCACCCAGGTTGGGGAATGGGTTAAGCGTCACCTTGCCCGGTTTCTGCCCGGTGTATGCAGCAAGGAATGCAGGAATCAGTACGTCGCTTCCCATTTCGTTCACGCCGCCATTCTTTGCGTCGAAAGGCTTTCCGGCGAGCGGATTGTCGCGCATGAATCCGGTGGTGGGGTAGCTTGTGCCTGCATATTGCCCTTGCACGCGGTCGGCAACCTTTGGTATGTAGTCGAGGAACTTGTCGAATGTTCCGCTTTGGTAGCCGTTGTCGGCTGAGCAGCCGCGCAGTGCTGTGGCAATGGCGCAGTGCGTCATTGTGAAGCTACCGCCGTAGGTCGTAGTCATATCGTCATACATGAACTGTATGCGGTTGGTGCGGTTGTCGGTGCGGTTGGAAGTCAGCGTGATTTTCAGCCCTTTTAATGGCTCAATCACGGCTTCCACATGGAACTCCGATGTGCGCGAGAAGATTGCGGGCGACGTCTGCGTTTCATCGCAGAGCAGCCAACCGCGGTCTTTCGCCTTCTGAATGTAGCTTTCGTCAGTGAAGCCAAATGCAAAGTCAAGACCCGGAGCAAGCACATCGTAGTGGGTCGACTGTCCGAACACGTCGCCTATCTCGGGTATGAACTGCGGCAACGAGAGCGATTTGGTCGTCTTGTAGCGTATGCTCAGGCTGCGTACCGACATGGCGAAGCGTGTGGCATATTGTCCGGCATTCCACCAGAAGCTCTTCTTCTCATCTTTTGCCTCCACAATGGTGATTCGCACATTGCGCTTGCCTTTGTTGAGAATCTCCACGGTGTTGTCGTCGACTATTCGAGTCTGCACGGTGAACGGCTTGTTGTCGGTGGCACGGGCGGTGACTTTGATTTTCTTGGTGCGCAGATTGTGCTTCAGCACCGTTGTAGTGTCGTCTTTGAGAGTAATTGTACGCTCGAATTTCTTCACCTTGTTGACGGCACTGCGCCTTGCGCCCGACGAAGAGTTGCCGAAACGCTGGTTCACCTCCTTCAGGTATTTCGACTTGTTGTAGAGCTGCTCAAGATTGAAGCGTCCGTCGAAATTCCACGATGACTGGTTCGATACCGAGTTGCCTGAGTTGAGGTCGTCGATGGTTGTGCCGCGCTCCCAGTTGTAAGATGAATTGTAGGTGACTGAGGCGGTGATGTAGTCGAGGAAGGCGATTTTGCTGAAAGGAGCCTTGTAGCTTCCCACAAACGTCTGGCGGTAGCTGTAGGGCGTACCGAGGCTCTTGATGCTCTTCCAGATTGAATCCTTCCAGTCGCGGTATTTGTCGGGGAACAGCTTCTTGTTCACCACACCCATCGGCTCGTCGATGTGCGCGGTCGTATTGGAGTTGAACGAGAAATTAAGCGTCTTGGTGAAATTCCAGGTGAGGGCAAACTGGCGGTCCCACAAGAAATTCTTGCTCACTGAGATAGGCAGATCCACTTGCACGTCGGTGGTGTTGCGCTCGCGCTGCTCATAGTAGTATCGCGACATGTTGGTGCTGAAATTGATGTTCTGGGGCAACCAGTTGAATTCCCAATCTTTTAGGAACTTGGCGTTCTTCTTCTTGCTCTTCAGCCCCTGGAACGGCTTGAACGGCTTGAAATAGGGCGTATAGTTGTACTGGAAGCTGCCGCGATAGTCGCTTGTGTTTTCAAACTCATTGTTGGGGTCGACGTTGCGTTGCTTGTTCGATGAATAGCTGAGTGTGAAGTTGGCTGGATCCCACGGCATAGGATTCTTGCTCTGCACGTCGAATTTCAGCCCTGACACACTGAAGCTTTCCACCGTCTTGTGTGTCACGGCAAACGCCTCAATCGAGTCGCGCTGGTGCTTGTTGGCGCAAGCGTCGAGTGCATCTTTCAGCTCCACGTCCTGGTCGAGCGGATTGTATTTCGGGGTAGTCTTCTCCTTCGATACGGAGTAGTAGATGGGAGCCTTTAGCTTCACCTTTTCAGGAAGGAAGCGTCCCATATCCACCTGTATTGCCACATTATACTGGTCGTAGGCATCGAGGCGACGCTGTGAAAGGCTCTGGTCGACCGAGCCGAATCCCACAGTTTCCTTGTGCCCGCCCACATTGAGTGTGGCTATGTCGCTCATGTTGAGAGTGAGCGATCCCTTGGCTGCCCAACCGCCCGATTCGTCGAAGTCGGTTACGCGCAGTTCGTCGGTCCACACAATGCAGTCCTTGGTTTGTGCAGAATTGTTGCGCACGCCGATCATCATCACGCGCACGTCGGCAAGCGACGGGTTTCCGATTACGGTTATGCGGTTGTTGGGTTTGCTCGGGTCGTACTCGGTGTAGCGTGCGTTGTAGGAGACACCCTCCACATTCGCCATTTTGTTGGCGTTGCGGTTCTTCTTCACGTCGGTGAATACGTCGAGGTTGCAGTCGATGCGGTTGCTCTCGGGCCACACAATTGCACGGTCGGCATCGCTGTAGGTGCTGTATTTTCCGGCAGGGGTGACCTCCAGAGGCACTTCATACTCGTAGTAGTTGTTCTTCACGTCGGTTCCGAGGCGCAGGAACACCGATACGTCGCCATTGCGCAGGTCGGTGGAATTGTCAATGAGAGCCTCATTGTGAACATGCATTTGCAGACGCTTGTAGATGCGCAGGTCGTGGCTTGTGTTCTTGTACA
>CAMFSS010000011.1 GCA_945983195.1 uncultured Prevotellaceae bacterium
ATAGTGCCCGGACTCGGCGATGCCGGCGACCTCGCCTACGGCGAAAAAGACTAACAGCAAAGGAGGGGGAAGGAGCGGAGTTTCTGCTCCAGCTCTTTTTCGCGACCGCCGCACAAGCGGTTGCATTCGGCGTGGAACGCAGCACTGTGGTTCATCTCCTTGAGATGGGCAAGCTCGTGGCATATCACATAGCGCACAAGTTCTTCGGGATAATACATCAGTGTGCTCGACAGGCTGATGACACGGTCGCGCGTGCAGTGCCCCAGCTTTTTCAGCCCGCGCCCCATCACAAATCCACGCACCGTGCAGCCTTTCTCATGCGCCACATCCTCGGCAAGCGGAAGAATGATTGCCGCTGCATGGCGATGCGCCAATTTCTTCATGCACGCCTTCAGTGCGCGCCCGGCAGCACTGCCGGCGATGTCGCACTGCTGCGGCACACTGATGAAAAAGCAACCGCGCCCGGGGCTGAAACCGAAGTCGTAGTATTGGCTTGCCTTAGGCTTACGGCTTATTTCAAGATGGTAACGGCAGCACGGAATGATCTGACCTTCATAGAAAGCCGGCTCGCGGCTCTCGACTCTGGCGCGTAGAGCCTTAATTTCGGCACGATTCAAATCCAAAATTCCCTTCATCTCGTCAATTGAGGGTATTCGTGGCATTGTCACTTCGAGCTGCTGATACTTGTTCCACTTCATGCGCACACTGCGCATACCCTTGCGGGTGTAGAAAAGCACCTTGCCAAAATCATCATCCTCTAAAAATCCTATATACATGGTGGCAAAAGTGTTGTTTTGGGGTATGTTGCCCCATAGTAACCCGCTATTCGCGGCGGTCGATTCCCCACATGAGCTTGTTGCGCAGAGTGGAGGCAAAATTATGCTCAATGTGCTGAATCACCTTCACGGCAAAGTCGGCCTTGCACACGGTGATACTTGTACCTACTGGGAATGTGAACGGTCGGCCGTCGATGCTCACCTGATACTTCGGGGCACGCGAATTGGTGGTTACACGAATCTCGCAATCGTCGCGCAGCACCAGCGGACGCATGGTGAGCGAGTGCGCCGAAATTGGCGAAAGCACGATGTTGTTGCTTGTAGGCTCCAATATGGGACCGCCTACGCTCAGATTGTAGGCGGTGGAACCGGTGGGTGTTGATATTATGAGTCCGTCGCCCTTGTAGGTGGTGAGGTCGCAGCCATTTACCCACGTGTGCATGCACATCATGAGAGCCGTGGACTGGCGATTGATGGCTATTTCATTGAGCGCAAATGGATTGTCGATATCGATGCCGGAATCAGTGGCTACACGCAACACCGTGCGCTCCTCAATCTTGTAGTTGCCGATGAAAAGATTCTCCACCACATCTTCGATATTCTCAACGCTCGCATCGGCAAGATAGCCAAGATGCCCGGTGTTGATGCCAAGAATTGGGATTCCGCGGTGAGCCACTTTCTCGGCAGTGCGCAGGAAAGTGCCGTCGCCGCCAATGCTCAGAGCCAGCGCGGCATCGAAATTGCTGTCGGCATCAATCACCTCGTTCACCTTCGGCTTCACGGTGGTGTGACGGCACAGATAGTCGTAGAACGCCCGGTCGATAGCCACCCAGGCATTACGCCCGGCAAGAGCATCGAAAAGCCGCTCTAAATAAGCAAAAAACTTTTCCTGATAACTGTTTCCGTAGATTGCAATCCTCATAGTCGATTAAATCAAAGTGACAAGTGACACCCTCATTCGTGCAGACGCGAAAAGCGCGTCACCGACCATACACAGAAAAATTCATGCATCGTCAGAAAATGGCATAAGATATGCGGAATTCAAGCACAGGATATACCTTGAGAGCCTTGACAAATTTTATGTAGTCGCCCACCTTGCCACGCACATTCTCCACATCGCGTGTGAGATCGACGGCATAGTCGGGGTCGTTGGGGTCTTCCTTCACGCCATTGTAGGTGATGATTTTCGGGTGACCTCCCCAGAACATAGCACCGAGGTCGAAGCCCACATAGAGCCGCTTTTCCTTTCCCAAGTGCGAACCGTAGCCAAAGCCGACGTATGGGCGGAAGCGGTTGACAATAGCCTCGGCGCGGAGAGTAGCGTCGTTGCCGGGCACCATCATGAATGGTTTCTTTACCTGCTTCTCATTGCCATTCTCATCAGTGACAGTAATAAACTGGTCCACATAGTCGCCCATGTGCACACCCATGCGGCCGTAGCCGAGGAATTTGTCGCGCATAGCGTCGCCCACTTCGGGATCGATGTACACATCGTTGTAGATAGGTTTGGAGAGATAGTTGGGATCGCCCCACTCATCAGTTCCGGTGAAGAAGTCGTAGAGGCTGTTGTACATACCTACGCCCACCAGTGTGGGGGCTTCCTTCAGACCGTTGACGGCAGTGGCTATTTTCTTGTTGCCAAGATAGAAGCCGGCAGTGAAGTGCCAGTGCTTGTTGTTGCGGAAAGGATACACATCGACCAGCAACTTCCAGTTGATCATATCGGGCTTGCCATCGACAGTGACATTCCGGTTTACATCAAAACCCGTCATACTCTTTAGCAGCTCCTGCGCCTTAGAGAAGTTGCCATCGGTGACAACGCCGTTGCTGTAGCTCATGAGATTGAAGTGAAGCGGCACTTTCACCGGCGGCACATAGGATATACCGGTGCGCACCTTCACCACATCGCCAATTGGCATAGCGATATCGAAGCCGAAACCCGGCGTACCCAAAGTGAAACCTAAATCCATGTGGTTGAACAGCTTGTTCTTGGCATCAGGGCTATCGGCAAAGGCAGAAGCACTGCACATCAAGAATGAAGCCGACAATATGATAGAAAGTATACGATTCATTTAGCGTTTTTGTTAAGTATGTATCAATTTTTCGGCAAAAATAAGCATTTACTTTCAATTATTCCAAAAAATCAGACATTTTTTGCCCAAACGCGGCTTATTTGCAACAAATTAACTTTAATTTGGAAAGATACTGTGCCAAAATCACTTTTGCTTCTTCAGTTCCTCCACCGGCTGCCAAAGATAGAGTTTGTCGCTTGGACGGATTTTCTCGCTCACCTTTATGGAGAAACGCTCACCCTTGACCGTCTTCTCCACCGGCTTTAGGTCGACACGGATTTCGGTTAAGGTCAATAGTATGGCACCGGTTGTGGGTCCTGTGATTATTATTTCGTCGCCCACATGGAGCTCACCGGCCTCCATAAGGAACTCAGCCACGCCAATATTGGAGAAATATCGCTGCCCCTTGGCAGCATACACCTTTACACGCGTTGCCGAAGAGCCATATTTCGATGTCCACTCGCCGAGCCGCTGACCGAGATAATAGCCATTCCAGAAGCCGCGGTTGAAGATGCGGCCAAGACGCTCGTCCCACACAGCCACCTTCTCGTCGCTGAAAGAGCCGTCGAGGCAGGCTTGGATAGCCTCATTATAGCAGCTCACGGCAGTGCGTACATATTCGGGACCACGGGCTCGGCCTTCAATCTTGAACACACGCACTCCGGCATCAATCATCTTGTTCATGAAGTGAATGGTCTTGAGGTCTTTGGGCGACATTATGTACTGGTTCTCGATGTCAAGCTCATCGCCGGTTTCGCGGTCGCGCACGGTGTAGCTGCGGCGGCAAATCTGGCGGCATGCACCGCGATTGGCTGATGCGCCGGTTTCGTGCAGACTGAGGTAGCACTTTCCCGACACCGCCATGCACAGTGCGCCATGGCAGAACATCTCGATGCGCACAGGCTCACCGTGAGGTCCGCGAATGTCATCGCGCACAATGGTATCGTGAATGTGAGCCACCTGCTCCAGGTCGACCTCGCGTGCGAGCACCATCACATCGGCATATTGCGAATAGAAGCGCACCGCCTCGCTGTTCGACACGTTGACCTGTGTGGATATGTGCACCTCCACATCAATGGAGCGCGCATAGAGAATCGTAGCCATGTCGGCGGCAATGATTGCCGAAATTTCAGCCTCCTTGGCAGCGTCGACGATGCTGCGCATAAGCGCAAGGTCGTTGTCGAACACCACCGTGTTCACAGTGAGGTAGCTTTTAAGCCCATTTTCATGGCAATAGCGTGCAATGCGGCGCATATCGTCGATAGTGAAATTGTTCGACGACTTGGCACGCATGTTCAGCCCCTCGATGCCGAAGTAGATGGCATCGGCACCGCCCTGCACGGCGGCTACCAGCGATTCCCACGACCCCACAGGAGCCATTATCTCAAAATCCTTTCTTTCCATTTCGCTCAAAAAAAGTTACACAAATCGAATTTCAGCCATCAGCCTGACGCACCGGAAGAGGAGGCTAAAGCTGCCCCGTCTCGATACGCACGCAAATGCGCTCAATTATAGCGTCATCCTTGTTCTTTTCGGGGTGATAACCGGCTTTCATGTTCACACCGAAGAATCGGCCAAACGTCTGCCAGAAACCGGCACGGAAAGTACCGAGGAAAGCTTTCACTATGTTGTACGACGACTGGTCGGTCTCACGGTTGATTAGCTTCACAAGCATTTTTCCCTGCGAGCGCGTGAAGGTCTTCATCACAGGCTTGTACTGGTTGAAAATCTCCTTCTCAAACTGCTTGAGATACTCCTGCTTCTCCTTCTCGGTGGAAAAAGTTTCGAGATACTCGTAGGTTTCGAGCAAGGTTGAGCAGATGAGCTTGGCGTAGGGAAGGGTCTTGCGCACGTCGCGCACGGTGCGCCAGTAGAATTGCTCCTCCTTCTTGTTGCGGAAACGCTCACGGGGATAGATGGTGATGGGATTGAACACAATCATGCAGAGCGTGTCGCCGGTTTCCTGGTCGACAAAGTGATATTTTCCCTTAAACACCTGCTGCAATCCGCTGAGAGGCGTCACCTCGGTAGGTACAGGAGCCTGCGCCATGGCAGGAGAAGAGGCAAAGAGCGCAAGCAGAATAACCGTCAGCAAGCGGAACACTATGCGGAATCGTCCGCCCTCATAGCGGGTGCTTGAAATGCGGAAACCGCCAATCTCGGCAGTGTTGGCAACGTGCGCACCCACACAGAGGCACTCGTCGTAGTCGCCCACACGCACCACACGCAGCGTGTCGGAAGCATTGTCGGGCAGACGCTCCATGTCGAAGCGACCCATCGCCTCCTCACGGGTGACATATTCCATAGTCACCGGCAGGTGCGAGTCGATCACCTCGTTCACACGAGCTTCCACTGCCGCCACCTGCTCCGGTGATAGCGGAGCAGGGAGGTCGTAGTCGCACTTGCTCTTGCGACGCTCGATGTGTGCATTCTGCGAGCGACGGCAGCCGAACATCTTCACCATGGTGCCATTGAGAATGTGCTCGGCAGTGTGCATGGGAGGATATTCCTGCTTGTTGTGCTCGTTGAGAATAGGTGCTTCCATATTTTGATTCGCGTTATTACTGTCTCCACATTAGTGCCGCCGGTGTGGCAAAGCCGCTACGCCACCGACACCGGGTGCAAAGGTAGCTATTTTTTGCATAGGGTGCAAAGGTAGCAGTTTTTTTGTGAAAAACAAATGGAGGCTGTAACCTCACAGCCACAGCCTCCATGCAAAAAATCACTTAATGTTACAATAATACTATATGTTTCACTTTGCTTGTGCAGATTCGATTATCTGATTGCCACACGCTGTGCAGTGCCGTTGGCACGCACGATATAGACTCCGCTTGGCAGCTCGCCGAGGTCGAGGCTCATTGTGCCGCTGCAGCCCTTGCGCGATGCTGCAAGTGCTCCGCCGGTGGTGTAGACCTCAACTGTGTAGCCTGCGGCCTGAGTGGATATGTTCACGCTCTTGCCTGCGGCTGAAATCCGGGTGTCGGCCTTGATGGTGTTGACCGAAACGCCAGTATTGGTGTGCTCACCATTGAAGTCGTCGATGCACACATAGAGCGGTGTGAGAGCACCCCACGTATTGCTCTGCGAAGTCTCGAAAGTGATGTGTATCGACGACACTGCACCGAGCGAGCTGAGGTCGCACCACTCCCATGTGGTAAGGGCGTAGTGTTCGGCTTCGTTCTCCGAGCGATAGTCGGCAAGGTAGAACTCTACGGTGCCGGTCTCTTCGTCGTTGATGTCGTAGCCTTTGACAATCAGCTTGAAATAGTCGCCTGTGGCAAAAGGAGTGCTGCCGTAGTCATCTCCATTGAGAATGGAGTTGAGGGCATAGGCGGCATTGGTTACATACATTCCGCTAATGGGAGCACCAGCCTCATCATACACATTGTAGATGCGCGACACAACGTCCCACGAGTCATAGTAGTACACAGCATAGTTTGCACCTGAGTGTGCACCTCCGGCAGCCGAGCGGAACTGGTGTGAAAGGTCGGTATATTCGGTAGCTGTTTCATTGCTAAGTGCATAGCCGTTCCACCAACTGCAGCTATGCTTCATTCCAGTAAACATATAGCGACCACTATAAAAGT
Source organism: uncultured Prevotellaceae bacterium (assembly GCA_945983195.1). Taxonomy (GTDB): domain Bacteria; phylum Bacteroidota; class Bacteroidia; order Bacteroidales; family Muribaculaceae; genus CALZFJ01. The sequence continues at coordinate 6,436 of CAMFSS010000011.1, forward strand.
CGTAAATCTCACCGGCATACATATCAGCCGGTTCTCCGTCGCCAAACCAGTATGATTCAGCCGGGAGTGTGGTTTCATCGAAAGTGGCGACGCTTGCCACCTCATCTTGTGCCATTGCAGCTGCGGGGAGCATTGCCAATGCGCACACTGTGAATAAATTAGTGAGTAAAAGTTTCTGCCTTTTCATAAATCTGTAATTATAATATTTGGTTATACGATTAATGTCGTGCATCGGTCACGGTTATGGCAACTAGGGTGCCGGAGCGTGCAGACGTAGCTGATTGTGATAGCAGAAACCTGAAGAATTGCGAAGAATCAGGCAGTGTGTGTAAAAATCAGGTAAAATGCGGCGTGCGCAAGCACGCAGAAACGCCTGAAATCATCGCGATGCCCTTAGTCCCGAAGGCACACATCGACGTGTTATCACAAACAGCTATGGCAGGTCTTCTGGCTTATTCCTCGGCTGCGCCTCCTTCCCAACACCGCTTTCAGATGTCGCGGCAGTCAGTGGTTGTGGTGCAGTTTCAGCGGAAAATACAGCAGCGGGTACTGTTGCCGAATCTCACGGCATTCCCTATTTTGAAACCATAACGCTGCAAAGGTACTTCATATCATCGAAACGACAAAATAAATCAGCCACATTTTTTCGCAAGAGGGTTTGGGTTTCTGAAAACGTTATCATCATAACGCTAATGACCGATTGGGGTTGAATGTGGAGGAGGATGGAAAATTTTTTTGAACGTAGTTCAAATATATATAGTGCGAATTTTTTTGCTCTATAATTAATGTGGGAAAAGAAATTTTGCCTAATTTTGCGCCCGAAAAACAATCAACAACAAACCACCACAACAAAACAATAGCCCCAAGGAGGGTAAATGGTATGTCGAAAAATTTAGTAATTGTAGAGTCGCCTGCCAAGGCGAAAACGATAGCAAAGTTCCTGGGTGATGACTACAAGGTCATGTCGAGCTATGGACATATACGCGACCTTCACAAGAAGGATTTCAGCATCGACATTGCTGCCGGTTATTCACCGATATATGAAATTCCCGCCGAAAAGAAGGAATTGGTAGCCGGGCTGAAACGCGAAGCCAAAAAAGCCGATATGGTGTGGCTCGCAAGCGATGAGGACCGCGAGGGAGAAGCCATTGCATGGCACCTCTATGAAGTTCTTGGGCTTGACCCGGCGAAGACCCGCCGCATAGTGTTCCACGAAATTACGAAAAGTGCGATTCTCAATGCAATAGAGAATCCGCGCGACATCGACATCAACCTCGTCGACGCACAGCAGGCACGCCGAGTGCTCGACCGCATTGTGGGCTTTGAGCTGTCGCCGGTGCTCTGGAAGAAGATTAAGCCCGCCCTTTCGGCCGGACGTGTGCAGAGTGTGGCAGTGCGCCTCATTGTGGAGCGCGAGAAGGAGATTGCAGCTTTCAAGAGCGAACAATACTACCGCGTGGTGGCTCAGATGCAGCCCGACGGCACTGATGCCAAGGTGAACGCCGAACTGTCGCCGCGGCTGCCCGACGAGGCAGCGGCAAGGCAGTTTGTGACCGACTGCACTTCAGCCAGATTCAGCGTGGGCGACATAACGGTGAAGCCGGTGAAACGCTGCCCGGCTCCGCCATTCACCACCTCAACGCTCCAGCAGGAGGCTGCACGCAAACTCGGATTCACCGTGGCGCAGACGATGATGGTGGCACAGAAGCTCTACGAATCGGGATTCATCACCTATATGCGTACCGACTCGCTCAATCTGTCGAGCCTCGCCATTGGCACCATCAGCAAGGAAATAAAGGAGAATATCGGTGAGGAATATCTGAAAATACGCAAATACCACACCAGCTCGAAGGGGGCGCAGGAGGCTCACGAAGCCATACGCCCTACCAACATTGCAATGCACGACATTGCCGGCGGCGTGCAGGAGAAGAAGCTCTATGCCCTCATCTGGAAGCGCACCATCGCCTCGCAGATGGCTGACGCGCTCATGGAGCGCACCAATGTGGACATAAGCATCAGCAACCGTGCGGAGAAGTTCACAGCCACGGGCGAAGTGGTGAAGTTCGACGGCTTCCTGAAAGTGTACATGGAGTCGACCGACGACGACAACAGCGCGGCTGAAACACGCCAAAGCGAAGGTCTGCTGCCTGCCATGACCACCGGAATGGGCATGAAAGCCCTTGAGGTGACTGCCACTCAGCGTTTCACGCAGCAGCCGCCGCGCTACACCGAGGCATCGCTCGTGAAGAAGCTTGAGGAGCTGGGCATTGGCCGCCCGTCGACCTACGCCCCCACAATCTCAACCATACAGAACCGCGAATATGTGGCAAAGGGCGAGAAGAAGGGCGAACCGCGCAGCTTCAAGATTATAACCCTGAAAGGAACAAAAATCACTGAAAAGACAGGCAGCGAAACTGCCGGAATGGACAAGGGCAAACTGATTCCAACCGACACCGGCGTGATTGTAAACGACTTCCTGCAACAATACTTCCCATCGATCATGGACTACAACTTCACCGCACGCATCGAAGAGGAATTCGACGAAGTGGCTGAAGGGAAAATGAAGTGGAGCGAAAGCATCGACAAGTTCTACACCCGATTCCACCCGAATGTGACTGAAGTGTCGAACCTGCGCCTGGAGCACAAAGTGGGCGAGCGCATTCTCGGCACCGACCCCAAGACCGGCCGACAAGTGTCGGTGAAAATCGGTCGCTTCGGACCGCTTGTGCAGATTGGAAGCACCGACGACAGCGAAAAGCCACAGTTTGCATCGCTCCTAAAAGGGCAGTCGGTGAGCAGCATCACCCTCGATGAAGCTCTGAAACTATTTGAAATGCCTCGCACACTCGGCGAATTTGAAGGCGATACGGTGACGGTGGCAATAGGCCGCTTCGGTCCGTACGTGAAGCATGGCAGCAAATTCGTGTCAATCCCCAAAGAGCTTGCCCCACAGACCATCACCCTCGATGAAGCCATAGAGCTGATACGCAGCAAGCGCGAGGAAGATGCCAAGAAGGTGGTGAAGACTTTTGCCGACGATCCCGATATGCAGGTGCTCAACGGAAAATATGGCGTGTATATCGCCTACCACAAGAAGAACTTCAAAATACCCAAAGGCACCGATGCCGAGGCTCTCACTCTTGAAGATTGCCTGAAAATAGTTGCCGACGAGGCAAATGCCCCCAAAAAGACAACACGCAGTCGCCGTACTGCCAAGAAATAGACCTAATTTCGTATCGCAAGCGTTATGCAAGGTGTGACAACACGGACGAGGCTTGCGATACGCGTTTTTCCTAACAATGCAAACATTATATAGCCTGCAATAATGAAAAAGATAGTATTTGCCACCAACAATGCGCACAAGCTGCGCGAACTGCGCGAAATCACAGCCGACAAGGAAATAGAAATTCTCAGCCTTAGTGAAATAGGCTGCCATGAGGACATCGCCGAAACGGCCGAAACTATCGAGGGAAATGCCGAAATCAAGGCGCGATATGTGAAGGAACACTACGGCTACGACTGCTTTGCCGACGATACCGGGCTGGAAATCACAGCTCTCGACGGACGCCCGGGAGTGTACTCGGCGCGCTATGCCGGACTCGACTGCAACAGCGAGCGCAACATCGACCGCGTGCTCGGCGAAATGCAGGGCGTGACCGACCGCACAGCACGCTTCCGCACAGCCATAGCACTGTGCACCGATGCCGGAGTGGAAATTTTCGAGGGAGAAGTGCGCGGAGTGATTCTCACCGAGCGTCACGGCAACGGCGGATTCGGCTACGACAGCATCTTCAAGCCCGATGAAGCCTATTGCAGCTTTGCCGAAATGACACCCGACGACAAGAACGCCATCAGCCACCGCGGCCGCGCCGTAGCAGCCCTCCTCCCCCGCCTCGCCACCCTGTAGCTTCCCACACACCCCAGCCAATTTGGCGTGATGAAAAAAAATTGGGTGGTGGGGGTGATTTGCGCGAATTTTTGTATATTTGTGGAAACAAAATTACAAGAGCTTTATGGAGGAGATTATTTCGCAATTCAAGATTGCAGGGAAGCCGGCGGAGATTGTGCCGCTGGGCAAGGGGCTGATCAACGACACTTTCCTCGTCAGCACCGAGGGCGACTGTGAGAACTATGTGCTCCAGCGCATCAACAATGCCATTTTCACTGATGTAGACTTGCTTCAGCACAACATTGAGGCTGTCACGCGACACCTTCGTGCCAAACTCATTGCCGAAGGGGCTGACGACATCGACCGCCGCGTGCTGCGATTCGTGCCCACTGCCGAGGGCAAGACCTACTACCGTGATGCCGAGGGCAAATACTGGCGCCTGTCGGTGTTTATTCCGCGCGCTACGACGCACGAGACCGTCGACCCCGAGCACTCTTACCATGCCGGCCGCGCCTTCGGACAGTTTGAGGCTTCGCTGGTCGACATTCCCGACACTTTGGGCGAAACGATTCCCGACTTCCACAATATGGAGCTGCGTATGCGCCAACTGCGCGATGCTGTGAAGCGCGATGCAGTGGGACGTCTGGCTGAAGTGCGGCCAATTGTCGACACCCTTGAGAGCCACGCCGATGCCATGTGCCTTGCCGAGCGTCTGGGACGCGAGGGCAAGCTGCCTAAGCGCATCTGCCACTGCGACACAAAGGTGAACAACATGATGTTTGGCGAAGACGGCAAGGTGCTGTGCGTCATCGACCTCGACACGGTGATGCCAAGCTTCGTATTCTCCGACTATGGCGACTTCCTGCGCACAGCCGCAAACACTGTGGCTGAAGACAGCCCCGAAACCTACAAGGTGGCTTTCCGCACCGACATTTTTGAGGCGTTCACACGCGGCTATCTTGAGTCGGCACGCAGCTTCCTCACTCCGGCGGAAATTGACAATCTGCCCTACGCCGTGTCGCTGTTCCCATTCATGCAGTGCGTGCGTTTTCTTACTGACTACATCAATGGCGACACCTACTACAAGACAGCGTATGCTGAGCACAACCTTGTGCGCACACGCAACCAACTGCGCCTGTTCGAGTGTACACAAGAGCAGCAGACATATATGCGCCGATTCATCAGCACCTGCCTTAACGATTGATAATCAGACAAACAAAACCCCGAAATACTATGCTTAAAGTCAAGAAGATAGATACAGCAGTGGGCGATGCCTCCGAAGTGGCGGCTGTGCTCGATGCTGCCGGTGTGCAATTCAACGACATCGCCTGCGTGAACTGGCCGGAGGAATTTCCCTACGCCCCACAAGCACAATTCCGCCTCGCCCACACGGGCAATGCACTGCTCATTGACTACCGCGTGACTGAGGACAGTGTGGCTTCAGTCGCTGCCGGCGACAACGGACGCGTGTGGGAGGACAGTTGCTGCGAGCTGTTTTTGCAGCCCGAAGCCGGCGGACCATACTACAACATTGAGTGCAACTGCACCGGAACGCTGCTCATAGCGTGCGGACCCGTGCGCGACAACCGCGAGCCGGCACCGCGCGAGGTGCTTGAGAGCGTGAAGCGGTGGTCGTCGCTGGGCAGAGAGCCATTTGCCGAGCGAATTGGCCGCACGGAGTGGCATCTGTCGCTGATAGTGCCAGCCACAGCCTTTTTCAGGCACCATATAGCCACGTTCTCAGGTCAGATGAAGGGGAATGCCTACAAGTGCGGCGACTGCCTGCAAAAGCCGCATTTCCTCTCGTGGGCACCAATACCTATCCCCTCTCCCGATTTTCACCGCCCCGACCACTTCGCCCCGATTGAGATGGAATAGACATAACGCAAAAAGAGGAAGCCTTAACGACTTCCTCTTTCTGCGCTTCAGGATGGGCTTGAACCAACGACCCCATGATTAACAGTCATGTGCTCTAACCAACTGAGCTACTGAAGCGGTTGTGCATATCTTTTCAGAAATGCGATGCAAAATTAGTGTGTATTTTTGAGATATGCAACAGAAATCGCAAAAAACTTGCCATTTTTTTGCCCTTTAGCGCATTTTTTCGCCCAATAGTAGCAAAAAATCCCTGCCCTACACCCGCTTTCGACATTAAGCGGCAGATGTTGGGCAGGGATTATGTTGTGTGAAGCCGGGATCAGTGGGCGGATTTGTCGCGGATTTCGACGCGGCGGATTTTGCCGCTGATGGTCTTTGGCAATTCGTCGACAAACTCCACCACGCGCGGATATTTGTAGGGAGCTGTGGTGCGCTTCACATGGTTCTGAATCTCCTTTACAAGCTCGGGGCTTTCCTTGCCCTTGTAGCTCTTTGCAAGCACGATAGTGGCTTTTACCACTTGTCCGCGAATCTCGTCGGGAACGCCTGTCACGGCACACTCCACCACGGCAGGATGCGTCATCAGTGCCGATTCCACCTCAAACGGGCCTATGCGGTAGCCGCTCGACTTGATTACGTCGTCCTTGCGTCCTATGAACCAGTAGTAGCCGTCCTCGTCGCGCCAAGCCACATCGCCGGTGTGGTAGATTCCGTTGTTGTAGGCCTCATGGGTCAGCTCGGGGTCGCGGTAATACTCCTTGAAGAGCCCGAGTGGCTGCTCGCCGTGAGTGCGCACCACTATTTCGCCTTGCTCTCCGGCTTCAGCCCAACGGCCGTCGTTGGTGAGCAGGTCGATGTCGTAGACCGGACCTTTCTTTCCCATTGAGCCTGGCTTTGGCTTCACCCAGGGATATGTGCCGACGGTGACGGTGGTTTCGGTCTGTCCGAATGCCTCCATTAGCTTAATCCCGGTGAGCCGGTACCACTCGTCGAACACGCTCGGATTGAGAGCTTCGCCGGCAATGGTGCAATATTTGAGGGTCGACAGGTCGAACTTGGTGAGGTCTTCGCGAATGAGGAACCGGAACACCGTGGGCGGTGCGCAGAATGATGTGATGCCGAAGCGGTGAATCATGTGCAGCACATCGACAGGCTCGAATTTCTCGAAGTCGTAGACGAACACGTTGGCACCGGTGAGCCACTGTCCGTAGTATTTTCCCCACACAGCCTTACCCCAGCCGGTATCGGCGAGAGTGAAGTGCAGGCTATCCTCGCGCAGATTATGCCAATAGCGTGCGGTGATGATGTGTCCGAGCGGATAGGTGAAAGAGTGTGCCACCATCTTAGGCTCGCCGGTGGTGCCCGAAGTGAAGTACATGAGCGAAATGTCGTCGTTGTCGTTGACATGCTCGGGGCGCACGAAAGCCGGTGCGGCTTCAACGCCAGCACTGTAGTCGTCCCAGCCTTCGGGAACAATCGGACCGATTGATATGCAGTTTTTCACCGTTGGGCACTCAGGCAGTGCCTTGGTGATGTGGTTGACCACAATCTCATCACCCACAGCCACAATGGCGCGTATGTCGGCGGCATGGGCGCGGTAGATTATGTCCTTCTCGGTGAGAAGGTGTGTGGCGGGAATCACCGTGGCACCTATCTTGTGCAGGGCTGTGATTGCCCACCAGAACTGGTAGCGGCGCTTCATGATGAGCATCACCATATCACCTTTTCTGATGCCGAGCTGCATGAAGAATGATGCAGCCTTGTCGCTCTCGCGCTTGACGTCGGCAAAGGTGAACTGATGCACCTCACCACGGTCGTTGGTCCAGAGCAGAGCCTTCTTGTCGGGGGCGATGCGTGCCCATTCATCGACCACATCGTATGCAAAATTGAAATGTTCGGGCACATTTATGTGGAAATTCTCCATGAAGTCCTCATAGCTTGAGAACTCCACACGGTCAAGAAATTTTTCGAGCATAGTTTCCTTGTGTATTTTACTATAAGGTAGTGATTTGTCAGATTATAATTGCAAGAAATTTCACACGCTTTCCGTCGAGAGCCTTCATGCCGTGTGGTATGTCGGAGTCGAAAATAATGCTGTCGCCCTCGCTGAGCACAATCTCGTTGTTGCCAATGTGGAGCAACATTCGACCCTCAACCACATAGTTGAATTCCTGCCCTTTGTGGCTGTTGCGTGTCACCTCTTTGTTGTCACCCGGCTCCACAGTCACAAGAAAAGGATTCATCGCCTTGTGCGAGAAGCCGAAAGCGAGCGACTGGTAGCTGTAGGCCTTAGTTCGTTCCACACGATATCCTTTGCCGCTGCGCGTCACAAAGTAGCTGCTGATTCGCGGGTCTTCGCCAAAAAGAATTGCAGGCATTTCCACGCCATATCGCTGTGCAAGAGTGTAGATGAAGCTCACCGGAATGTCAGTGCTTCCCGATTCATAACAGCGGTAGGTTTCGGTGTCGATGCCGCAATTTTCGGCAATCTCCTGTTCTGTCAAGTCGAGTGCGTCACGAAGTCCCCTAAGCCTTCGGGCGACATTTTCTATGTTTTCGATTTGCGTCATAAGTTAGTGTATCTGATATAATTTTAATATTCTAAAAATCCATTAAAAATATGCCGAACAACATATTTCCCTTTTTGCGACGCAAATATATGCAAACAATTCGTATAGGTGAATCGAAATAAAGAAAAAAGAATAAAATTTAACCTATTTATCTCACACTTTGGGCAATAGTGTGCAAAAAAACAATTAATCCACAGATGTTAATCATGTAAAATCATTTTCATAAATGCGTCCATAGTCACCACGTTAAAATAAGGGAATGGAGTGCTTTTCAAAACATCGAAATGCGAGTCTTCAGTCACAATATAGTCGGCGCCACCAGCAAAAGCACAATCAACAAATTTATTATCATCATTATCGGTAGTGATGAGTTTTAACCGGAAATGAGGGTCTACAAAAATCACATTACTGCTATTAAGAATAAGAAGCACTATATTCTCAGCTATTTGTGGAGTAGTATTTTTCTCAATGATTTCCTGATATTCATCAAGAATATCATTCGATATACACAATAGGAATGACTTTCCCAAAAACGCATCCCATATTGGGCGATATGGGCTGTGCTTGGAAATCATCTGCACGAGGCAATTTGTGTCAATAACAACAGGTCGCGAGTAACTCATTGGTATTTAGTGCGCGAATGAGCATTCTTTAGATTCTGCAATGTCTCATTATTCCATTTACCCGAATCCCAAAGTTCGTCCATTTCCTCATCGACAAGCTTTGCATAGAAAAGAGCAATTTGGTCCTTCAGACGTTGCAAACCGGCTTCTGTCTTGATGCGCGAAGCCATATTCAGAACGTGTATCTGAGCTGGTGTTAATGTTACCGGTGTCATATTCACTTCACTTTTTGCTGTTTTACTAAAGTGCAATGTTACACATTTTCCATGAAAATACCAATTACCCAATCGTATATGATTGATTTTTAACTTATTTTATCATATTCAATTGAGATAGGGTGGATTAGTAGTCGCTGAAGAATTTTGGCTTGATGATGATGCCGGCACGGAGGCGCGAGTGAAACTGCTTGTAGTCGAGAAGATTCTCGCCGTAGCCATTGTAATACTGCACGAAGAAGAATTGGTTCTCGCCCTTGAAGATGCGGTAGTTAAGCTCTACAATAGTGTTGAAATTAAGGTTAATCCCCGAGCGTTTCACCAGCGTCACGGCAGCACCGAAGCGTCCGTTTTGCGACATAAACTGTATTCCCGTCTGGTATATGCCCGAATACTTCAGAATGTCCTTGTTGTTTTGACCGTCGATGATGGGAATCCACCATTTTGCGTGAATCATGAATTGCGGGTCGATGTAGATGTTGCCGCAAAACGACACCTTGTTCCAGCTTCGCGACTCATCGCCGTCGCGTCCGTTCGACTCATGCTCAATAAGCACAGTAGCCTTTCCTATGAGCCTGTCTTTCACGATAAGCAGCTTTGAGAGTCCGATTCCGGGATTGAAATTGAGGTCACGCATGGGCAACGACTCCTTGAATACGTTCCACATACACTTCTGCGAGTACATCAAGAACAGATAGGAATTGAAAGGCAGCGTACTCTTGGTGAGGCGCTGCGAAATGCTCACCTGGAATTTCACGTCGCTGTTGTCGCCGGTGGGTCTGTCGCCAATTGATGTGCCGGCGGTGAAATAGTTGTCCTTGTAGAGCGTGAAATAGGGACCATTATCGAACTCCTTGCGAATGCTGTCGGCGTTGAAATTGCTGTCGCGAGGCTTCACAATCTGGGCATTTGCATGAACAGCCAAGACGGCAATGACAAAAAAAGCTACTATGATTCTTATACGCTGCATATTTTCTTACACAATGAGTATCTCTAATCCAAGGTGCAAAATTAATAAAAATGCTGCAATCGGCACAGCGGCTTTTTGGTTGATATGTAGGGAATTTTGATACTTTTCACGCCTAATTGCTATCTTTCGGGCTTCAGCAGCATGAAAATCGCCTCCCTGCCAACATTCATCAGCAAGTCGACAATGCTCAGATTGCCAGCAAATCCATACTTCGGTGCCCAAATCTGGTGGTAGGGCGAAGGATTGGCAAGAGGCTTCACACGGCAGGTGGCAATGCCACTTCCTGCCGCCTCGACATAGCGTGTGCTGATCGGCAGGTCGAGGATGTCGACAAAAAACTCATGCAGAGCTACATTGCAATCGAGCCGCCACCGGTCGCCGCCCTCAAACC